>JAFPFL010000005.1 GCA_017425545.1 Oscillospiraceae bacterium
AAAGGGCATAAAAATACCGCAGCGAAGCAGCTCCCGTCTGTGGCTGCGTCCTGCAGTTCCAACTATTCGAAAGTTACTCAAAAACGGCGCACGAAACCAGAGAGGCACGCCCCTCCAACATGCTCTGCGCCTCTATTCAGTTATCTGACGATAGATTTCTGAATCATCGGTTTTGATCCTTTCCGATCTGCTTGGGCAGATCATTTCTACATGCATGATACCATACCCGCCGTCCCCTGTCAACAGAAAAGCCCCGAAAACTGTTGAGTTTCCGGGACTTTTGGCTGTTCTGATATACCGATCAGCGCTTGCTGAACTGAGGCGCGCGGCGGGCGGCTTTGAGACCGTACTGAAACAGTATAATTGGCTTGCCATCGTATTTATAAGGTTTTCTGTAAGATGTCTTCGTGTTTTCCCCTTCGGGTTAACCCATCTGCGAGGTTGCGCTTTGCCTATTTCTTATGTTGGGTAAAAAGCCCTGTTTACTCCCGAGCTCTGTCTCGTTCCATTGAGAAAGTGTCGTTGACAGAAATCCCGAAAAAGGCGGATAATCTCATTGCCAGCTCCAATGTAGGATCGTACTTGTTGTTTTCAATCGCAATGACGGTCTGTCGGGTTACCCCAAGCGCGGCGGCCAGGTCCTCCTGCCGCAGCCCTTTCTCTTTACGAAGCTCTTTAATTCTATTCGTCATCATTGCCTCTTTCTGATTTAGTCATTCTGTTTGTCAAGCCGATTTTAACAGAAAAGAAGAGGATAGTGGATACACATTCCAATACAAAGGGAACGACAGGGATTTCTCCTGAGATAATTGCTTCTGATATACACCAAACAGCCAACGACAGGGCGAGGAATGCCCACGCACATCTCATGGCCTTGAAATTGATCGCCATTTCCATTTCGTCCGCTTTCCAGCTCCTGCTTTTCATTAAAAAACCTCCTGTCAAAAAATGTAAACAGCTCTTTACATTCTGATGATAACACAGGAGACCAAATATGTCAAGATCTTTTTACATTCCATACAGCGTTTGTGAAAGAGAATATTACGGTCCCAGTACAGACGCAAAGAATGGATCAGGGGTTAAGCATTTCAGAAGATGCAGCGGATGCAGCGCAAAGCGAGCAAAAAGCGTATTGGCAGCTCCGACCGCAGCGGCTGTGCCACGAGGGCACCAAAGGAGGCAAGTGTTTGAAATTACTCCCGCAGAAAAAACAAGCACCCACCGAAGTGAGTGCTTGTAGTCGGAAAATCAGCGCTTGGAGAACTGAGGCGCACGACGGGCGGCCTTGAGACCGTACTTCTTGCGTTCCTTCATTCTCGGGTCACGGGTCAGGAAACCGGCAGCCTTGAGAGGGGCGCGGAATTCGGGGTTCAGACCCAGCAGGGCGCGGGAAACACCGTGGCGGATGGCGCCGGCCTGGCCGGTCACGCCGCCGCCGGCAACGGTGCAGACGATGTCAACCTTGCCGAGGGTCTCGGTGGTGTTCAGGGGCTGACGAACGATGAGCTTCAGGGTATCGAGGCCGAAATAATCGTCGATATCGCGGCCGTTGATCGTGATGGAGCCGGTGCCGTTCTCATACAGGCGGACTCTGGCGACGGAAGCCTTGCGGCGGCCGGTGCCGTAGTGGTAAGTTCTCTTGCTCTCGTACATTGTTCGTTACCTCCTTAGTCCTGGGTCCATTCGACGGGCTTCTGGGCTGCGTTCTTGTGCTCGGCGCCTTTGTAGAGCTTCAGGCGGGTCAGAGCGGTGCGGCCGAGGGAGTTCTTGGGGAGCATTCCCTTAACGGCGAGCTCCATGGCGAAATCGGAGCGGGACTCCATCAGAAGACGGTACTTGGTCTCCTTGAGGCCGCCGATCCAGCCGGAGTGGGTGCGGTAGACTTTCTTCTCCAGCTTGTTGCCGGTGAGGATCGCCTTGTCGGTGTTGATGATGATGACAAAATCGCCGCAGTCGACGTTGGGGGTGAAATCGACCTTGTTCTTGCCGCGGAGCAGGTTGGCAGCGATGACGGCGGTGCGGCCCATGGGCTTGCCGGCGGCGTCAAGGATGTACCACTTGCGTTCCACGTTCTCTTTCTTGACGAGTGTAGTGGGCATGTGTCTTTCCTCCGTATGATAAAACATTTGTTTTGACAAATCTATTCTGCGCCGTTACAATACGTTCAGGCGCCTGTTCTTTATATCACAGCCGCCCGCGCTTGTCAACGAAAATTTTGATTATTTTAATTTTCATCCGGAGAAACTCTTGAAATCTCTGCTTTTCTGCTGTTTTCTACGGATTCCTAATTTTCGATTTTTTGTATTGAGGTGATCGTATGCAGCGAATGCTCAGCCTGCTCCGCAGCTGTGTGGACGACTATCAGATGATCGAAGCCGGAGACCGCATTGCGGTCGGCGTTTCAGGCGGCAAGGACTCGCTTGCGCTGCTGGTTCTGCTTGCCGAGATGCGGAAATTCTATCCCAGTCCCTATTCCCTGGAGGCCTTCACGATCGACATGGGTCTTCCCGGCATGGACTTCTCTCCGGTCGCGGCGCTCTGCGACCGTCTGGAGGTACCGTACCACCGCATCGAGACGAAGATCGGTCCCGTGGTCTTTGAGGGCCGCAAAGAGAAAAACCCCTGTTCGCTCTGCTCGAAGATGAGGCGCGGGGCGCTTGCCAATGCGATCACGGAGGCGGGGATCCGCAAGATTGCCCTGGGGCACCACCGCGACGACGCGGTCGAAACCTTCCTGATGTCTCTGTTCTATGAGGGCCGTATCAGCTGCTTCGAACCGATCACCTACCTCGACCGCAGCGGCGTGACCCAGATCCGCCCGATGCTCTATCTGCCCGAGCAGATGATCGCCCACTTTGTGGAGCGATACGAGCTTCCGGTCGTCACCAGCTCCTGCCCGGCAGACAAGAACACGACACGCGAGCAGACGAAAGCGCTGATCCGCAGCCTGCATGGCCAGTACCCGGAGCTCAAAACGCGCATCTTCGGCGCAATGCAGCGCTACCCGCTGCACAACTGGCAGACGCGGCGGCCAGCGGCTCCGAACCGCCGCTCGCCGGAAAACCCGGAACTGTGATCGAATTATTTTTGCGCGTTCTGTCAAAACCGGTCAACCGAATCAACCTCTGACCCGTCAGAAATATGCCAAGGGTGAATCTGCGCCGGACACGAAGCGGAGCATGATAAGGTGCCTCCGCCGAAAAAGACGCCGCTGCGCAGGTCAAAGACCCGAAACGCCTGCATCGCTGAACGTGATCGAAGACTCTGCGTTCAGCGGCTGCCACGCCTTTGGATACTCTTACACCGGCGAAGATACCGCCGGGTCCCTGCCTGTCCCATTCACGATCCTCGGCTGTCCGGGCTCTGCAGCGGAGACCTACGCAATGAAAAACGGTTTCCTCTTCGTTTCCCTGTCCTGATTGGCGCATGATAACAGGAGCTGCCGAAGCCTGCGGCAGCTCCTGTTTGCTGTTCAAACCGTGAAAACCGTGCACGCAGAAACGAAAATCTTCCCGGCGTGTCGAAACGTGCCCTCACGCATAGAATTCCCGCTTTCCGGACAAACTGTCAAAAACCGGAAAGGGGAATGATCCCATGTGTGACACGCAGACAAATCCTGCCGCGGAGAGCGACCGCATGGTGGAGGACTTCGGCGCCTCCCTGACAAGGTCGGCGCGCGGCAACATCTATATTCTGACAATCATCGGCCAGATCGAGGGCCATCAGGTCCTGCCCGATACGGTCAAGACGACGAAATACGAGCACGTCATGCCGCTTCTGGCGCAGATCGAGGAGAGCGAGGAAGTCGACGGCCTGCTTCTGCTGCTCAATACGGTCGGCGGCGATATCGAAGCCGGCCTCGCAATCGCGGAGCTGATCTCCGGCATGAAGAAGCCAACGGTATCTCTGGTTCTGGGCGGCGGGCACTCGATCGGCGTCCCGCTCGCAGTCGCCGCAAAGCGATGCATGATCGCGCCGTCCGCGGGTATGACGATCCATCCCGTCCGTATGAGCGGGACCGTGGTCGGCGCGCCAGCCACCTTCCAGTATTTCAACCGCATCCAAAGCCAGATCGTGGACTTTGTCGTTGCAAATTCCGGAATCTCCAAGAAGCGCTTCGTCGACTATATGATGGCAACCGGCGAGCTCGCCACGGACGTCGGCACGGTCCTTTACGGCAAGGAAGCGGTCGCCTGCGGTCTGATCGAGCGGCTCGGAAGCCTGTCAGACGCCCTGGACTGCCTGCATGAGATGGTGCGTCAGAATCGGTCGGATGAAAGAAATCCAGAAAAAGAGTAGATATTTTTCTGCAGTTGTGATATAATAAATCTAATACGGAGTCAAGCAGACGGAATCAAGAAGGGGGGCGGATCTGTGAGCTGGCTCGGTGCAATCATTCTGGCGATCGTATTTGGAGTCACGGAAATCTACCCGGTCTCCGGATCCGGCCACTTTTTTCTGTTTGAAGCCTTCCTCGGGCTGGACCTGACCCAGGCGGACATGGCGGCGTACCGCGCCGCCCTCTACGGCGGGATCGCCTTTGCGCTCATGCTGTTCTACCGCAGGCAGCTCGGCGGGATGGTGCGCGATCTGCTCGTCAGCACCGGCGTCCTCCACCCGTCGGGGCGGACGCGCGGGCAGACTTTTCCCCGCCGTCAGCGTCTGCTGCTGACGATCGCAACGCTTCCGATGCTGCTTGCCCTTCTGCTCAACCGCCCGCGGCTGTCAGTGGAGAGGAGCAGCTCGGCGCTGGCCTTTGTCGCTGCGTTTCTGGCCCTGTCCGGAACGGCAATCTTCTTCCTCGGCCGCTCTGCCCGGGAGAGGAAGGACATCCGGAAGATCACCGGCGGTGACGGCCTTGTGATGGGCTTTGCCCAGACCCTCTCGGTTTTCCCAGGCCTTTCGCGCATGGGGATCGTCCTGTCCGCAGCCTTCCTGCGCGGCGCCAACTATTCCGGCGCGGTCGAACAGGCCGGCCTGATGGGCATCCCGGCCTCCGCTGCGGCTGCGATCTATCTCGGAATTTCTGCAAAAAAGCTCGGCCCCGTTTCGGTTTCGACCGGACAGTGCGCCGCGGGCTTTCTGCTTACGGCTGTCGTCGGCATGATCACCCTGCGCGTGCTGACGGACCGCGCCGCCTACCGCAAGCCGACGGGCTTTGCCTACTGGTGCTGGGGCGCGGCGCTGACGGCGCTGGTTCTGTTTCTTGCGGCGGCATAGCTGTCGTTCGCGTTCGACTTTAGAGTTAGGAGATACATAAGATGAGTTCCCAGAAAAAAAGGAATCAGAAAGGAAGCCGCTCGTCCAGCGGCGCAAAGAAGTCCGCTGCAAAGCAGACCCAAATGCGCGAGGAGAGCATTTTCTCAAAATTCCGCCGGGAGATCTGGGGCGGCGTGTGCGTCCTGCTTGCCCTGCTTGTGATCCTCAGCAGCTTTTCCAGGGGCAGCGTGCTCGGGAAGTTCTTCCTGGGCATGGTCGGTCAGGTCGGCCTCTACGTGCTGCCGATCGGATTGATCCTCTGCGCCGTGGCGCTGATCTTCCATGGCGGAAAGCCTGTGCTCATGCGCGTTCTCTGCTCGCTCGGCTTTGCCTTCCTGGTCTCCGCAATTGCCCACCTTGCCTCTGAAACGAGCTTTCGCTGGTATGGCGGGCTGATTTCCAGCCTGTATCAGGGCGGGATTGCCGGGACCTCCGGCGGTGTGATCGGCGGCTTGCTTGCGATGATCTTCAGCCTTCCCGGCGGAAAGCCGGTCGGCTGGGCGATCTGCCTTCTGCTCCTGCTGTTTGCGCTTCCCGCGTCTCTGAACCTGACCCTGACCGGCCTGCTCCGCGCGATCAACAATCACCGCGACGAGCTCAAGGCGCAGAGCCGGGCCAAGGAACGCCGGGAGCCGGCGGAAGCCATCGTCGAGCATGTGGTCCAGCGGCGTCAGGTGCGCGAGGAGCGCCGCCAGAGCCGGAACCGCTTTGACTTCGACCTTCCCGTAGACGACCCGATCGACGCCAGAGCGTTTGCGAAGACGCCGAAGCCGGCTGCAAAGCCGATCGCCGTGAAGCCGGAGCGTGTCAAGGAGCCCGATCCGTTCAAGGAAACGGAACACGGCCGGGAGCCCGGGCAGGATGAATTCCTCGAGGTTCCGACCCGCTCCGATATTGATCTGCCGATCGACGATCCAATTTTCCAGCCCGTTTCCGCAGCGCCGGAGGAGAAGCCTGCTCCTGCCGAGCCGAAGCTTGTCCCGGAGCCTGAAAATGCCGAGCCCGGCGAGACGATCCCGATGACGGAGGTCAAGGCGCCGCCTTCGGAGAAGGTCAAGCCCTCCGAAGCCCGCCAGGCAGCCGCGGAGCTCGAGCAGCAGATCAACGGCGCCGCAATGGAGGAGCGTCCGCTCTACGTTTTCCCGCCGATCGATCTTCTGAATAACGTCTCCAATGACAGCGTCGACGCCAGCGCGGAAATGCGGGAAAACACCCGCCGCCTGCAGGAGAAGCTTGCCTGCTTCAATGTTGACGCGCAGATCGTCAATGTGACCCGCGGGCCGAACGTCATGATGTACGAGCTCCAGCTCGCACAGGGCGTGCGTCTGAGCAAGCTGACCGGTCTTTCGGAAGATATCGCCCTGGAGCTTGGCGCTTCGGGCGTGCGCATCTCCGCCATCCCCGACAAGAATTCCATGGTCGGCATCGAAGTGCCGAACAAGCAGGTCAGCACGGTCAGCCTGCGCGAGATCATCGAATCCCGGGAATTCCGCAACGCGCGGTCGAAGGTTTCCTTTGCCGTCGGCAAGGACATCAACGGCAACTGCGTCGTGGGCGACATTGCAAAGATGCCGCACGTGCTGATTGCCGGCACCACCGGCTCCGGCAAATCCGTCTGCACGAACAGCATCCTGATCTCGATCCTCTACAAGGCAACACCGGAGGAAGTCAAGCTGATCGTGGTCGACCCGAAGATGGTCGAGTTCGGAATCTACAACGGCGTTCCACACCTGCTGATCCCTGTCGTGACCGATGCGAAAAAGGCAGCCGGCGCCCTGCAGTGGGGCGTCACCGAGATGATGCGCCGCTACCGTACGCTGTCTGACGCGGGCGTGCGCGACATCGAATCCTATAACAAGCTTGCCGCGACGGACGAATCCCTCGAGCCGATGCCGAAGATCGTCGTCGTCATCGACGAGTTGGCAGACCTGATGATGGTCGCCGGCAAGGAAGTCGAAGAAGCCATCTGCCGCATCGCGCAGATGGGCCGTGCCGCTGGCGTCCACCTGGTCATTGCCACGCAGCGACCCTCCGCGGACGTCATCACCGGACTGATGAAGGCCAACATTCCGTCCCGCATCGCGCTGGTTGTCTCCTCGGCCATGGAGTCGCGCATCATTCTCGACGCCACCGGCGCCGAAAAGCTGATCGGCAAGGGCGATATGCTCTATGCGCCGCTCGGCAAGGGCAAAAAGCGCATCCAGGGCTGCTATGTGGATGAGACCGAGGTCCAGCGCGTGATCGACTTTGTCAAGGCCAACGGCGCCGCCAATTACAACAGCGAGGTTCAGCAGGAGATCGAGCTTCGTGCGGCACAGTCCGGCAAGAACGGCTCCGGCTCCAACCCTGCCGCTTCATCTTCGCCCGGCGCCTCGGAGGAAACGGGAGGCGACGACCTTCTGCCCGCTGCGGTCGAGGTCATTCTGGAGACCGGCATGGCGTCTGTATCCATGCTGCAGCGCCGTCTGAAGCTGGGCTACGCCCGCGCCGCACGCATCGTCGACGAAATGGAGGAGCGCGGAATCGTCGGCCCCTTCGAGGGTTCCAAACCGCGTCAGCTGCTGATCACCAAGGAGCAGTGGGCTGCCATGCAGGGCAGGCCGCTGGAGGCGGTTCCCTCTGCTGCGCCGGAGCTTCCGGATGACGAGGACCGCGGCTGATACCAGCGCGCAGACCGTCTGCCCGGACAGATCTCAAAAGAGAAAAGAAAGCGCCGACTCGCTTAGAGTCGGCGCTTTTGCTGTGGTTCGATCCTCGGTTACAGATCGTCTGCGTCCTGCACCGGCAGATCCGTCACGTTCCGCGGCCTTCCGGTCCAGCTTCCGAGCGGGTCGAGCAGAAAGCTCGGGCTTTCATAGCCGCGCCT
>JAFPFL010000034.1 GCA_017425545.1 Oscillospiraceae bacterium
GGCGGCTTTTTTCCTCCGGCGGAGGATCGGTCTGCGGTCAGAGCGCGGTCAGGCGGGCGACGCCGCGGGTTCTGAGCCAGAAATACGCGGCGGCTGCGGCGACGGCGTTGACGGCGGTCCAGGCGCCGACATAGAGGCCGGCGGCCGGCTTGAGCAGGAAATACAGGGCGGCCAGGACGGCGGCATAGGCGAAGCCGCCCATGATGACGATGAAGACCGGCGCGGACTGCTTGAGCACGTAGGTCTCGCTGGTCCAGGTCAGGTTCGGCAGGCGGACGGCCAGAGCCGTCGCGCCGACGCCGCTCAGCGCCGTGAAGGAGACGACGAAGAGGGTCAGCAGGACGCGGAACGCAGGCGAGAGCGGGAAAGCGATCTGCATGCAGACCAGCAGGATCAGATTCGCCGCGCCGGAGAGGATGAGCTGCTCGCGGAGCTTGGCGCGGAGCGTCTGCCAGGGCGTGACCGGCAGGGATTTGACCAGCCAGAGGGTCCTGGCCTCGAGCGAGACGGAGGGCGCGGCCGGATCGACCGTCGAGGTCGTCGCGGCGGCGATCGCGCAGAGGATCACCAGCACGTGATCCAGCCATGCGGACCCGCCCATGACGGCAAGGACGCCGCGGACGTCCCGGTTGAAGATCGTCATCGCAATGCCGATGGCCGGGATGAAGAGGAGGCCGAAGCCGGCGTTGAGCATGTAGTTCGCGCTCGAACCGAAGCGGCGGAACTCCTTGATCAGCAGGGCCGCGTCAGCGGAGCGCTGGACCGTTTTTCCCGCGCGGGTTTTGACCCGGGCGACGGCGCGGGAGGCCGTGGCGATCTTGAGAAAGGTGCGCTGGAGCACGTAGAAGGCCAGCGCGGAGAGGACGGCGACACCGGCGGCAAAGACTGCCAGCTCCGGCCAGCTCCCGGTCCCGGCCTTGCCGAAGCCGTAGAGGACGGCCGACGCGCCCTTGACCTTCTCGCCGTAGACGGCGGCATTCAGGATCAGGTCGTCGATCATCGAGGTTGCCTTGAAATAGACGAAGTAGTAGATGGCAAGGCCGGCCAGGGCCAGCAGGACCGTGACAAAGCTCTTGTTCTTGAGCCGCACGCTGAGCTTCGCCACCGCCCAGCCCAGAACGCAGGAGAGGAACAGCACCACGAGCGAGATCAGCAAAACGAAGAGCAGGCCGCCGGCGACGTTGGAAATCGTCGGACCGACCGAGATCCAGTAGACGATCAGAGTCGGGATCGAGACCATGCCGGAATAGAGCAGGCTCATCAGCCAGGTGGTCAGCAGGCGGGAGGCCAGGATCGCCCGCACCGGGATCGGCATGGACAGCAGAAGATCGTTGTCCCTGGCCAGATACAGGCCGTGGAAGGTGTTGAACACCGAGCCGAAGGTGCCGAAGGCGATCGCGATCCCCCCGAGGATCAGGAAGAGGAACCAGTCCATCCCGGCCGCGCAGAGGGGGCGCGCCAGGGCCAAGGCGATCATCCCGAAGAGACCGCCGGACAGGGCGAGGGTGATCAGCACGAAGAAGGCGTACATGGCGATCTTCGCGCCGCGGGTCCGCGCCTTGTTCTTTTTGGGGTTATAGGAATAGCTTCGGAAGATCTCCGAGAGCTGTTTCTTGACAAGAATCCCGATCATTTTTCGGCCTCCAGTTCCAGGAAGACCTCCTCGAGCGATTCGTCGCCGCGGACCTCGTCCATCGTGCCGGCCCGGACCAGCCTGCCCCGGCGGATGATGGCGATCTTGTCGCAGAGCTTCTCCGCGACCTCGAGGACGTGGGTGGAGAAGAAGATGGCGCCGCCCCCGCTGCAGATCTCGCGCATCATATCCTTGAGCAGACGCGCGGCTACGGGGTCCAGACCCACGAAGGGCTCGTCCATCAGAATCAGCTTCGGCCGGTGCAGCCAGGTGGCGACGACGGCCAGCTTCTGCTTCATGCCGTGGGAGTAGGAGGCGATCGGCTGGCCGAGGTCGTTGGTCAGCTCGAAGCGCCCGGCGATGTCGGCGATCCGGCGCGTGCGCTCATCGGCAGAGACGCCGTAGACGTCCGCGATGAAGTTCAGGTAGCGGGTTCCGGTCATGAAGTCGTAGAGGTCGGGGTTGTCGGGGATGTAGCCCATCATCCGCTTGCAGGCAAGGGGGTCGGTGCGGATGGAGCAGCCGCCGATCGAGATCTCGCCGGCGTCAAAGCTCTGGATCCCGGCGACGGAGCGCAGGGTCGTGGTCTTACCGGCCCCGTTGTGGCCGATGAAGCCGTAGATCTCGCCCGGGGCAATGTGCAGGGTCAGATCGTCGACGGCCTTCTTCTCGCCGTAGGTTTTGGTCAGATGTTCAATGTGCAGCATAAGCGCCTCCACATAAATAAGATCTCAGATCGTCCGTGCGTCGCGCGGCTTCCCCTACAGTTTGGCAGATGCGCGGGCAAATGTCAAGAGCGAATCGGGACAAAAGACGAACGTGCTGCAATGAAGACTGAAAATTGAAGAATTGTGGGATTGGGCAATTCTGCGAATTGCCCAATCGAATTCTGTTTCATTTGTTCCCGCCGGCCTGGTTCGCGCGGTAGAGGAAGGTCACGATCTCGGCGCGGGTGCAGAAGTCCTTCGGGGCGAAGTGGGTCCCGTCCACACCGCTGGTGATCTTCCGCTCCACCGCCCAGAGGACTGCCTTCGTGTAGTAGGCGTCTTCCGGAACATCCTCGAAGCGATTCTCCGCGGAAGCAGGCTCGGGCTCTCCGGCGGCGCGCCAGAGGAAGGTGACCACGTCGCGGCGGGTGCAGGTGTTCTTCGGGCCGAAGGTCGTGGCGCTCGTGCCCTTGGTGACGCCGTTTTCCACGGCCCAGAGCACGGCCTCGTAATAGTAGCCCCCGGTCCTGACGTCGGTAAAGGGGGTGACCGCAGTCTTGGGCTTCGGGCAGCCCGCGGCGCGCCAGAGGAAGGTCACGACGTCGCGGCGGGTGCAGGTGCTGCCGGGCGAGAACCGCGTCGCGCTCGTGCCCGCGGTGACCTGGGGCTCCGTGTAAAACGCCCAGAAGACCGGATCGCGGTAATAGGCGGTCTCGCGCACGTCCTCGAACGGGAGGCCGGCTTCCTTCGCCGTAATGGATTCGGACCGGATCACGCCGCATCGGGTGCAGGTGTGCTGGATGACGCCGGTCTTCCACAGGGTCGGCCAGGTCGTAATCTCGCCGGAATCCCAGGCGTGGCCCAGGGCGGGCTTTTCATTTTCCACCGCGATCCACTGTTTGCAGGTCGTGCAAAAATCGATGATTCCGCCCGGCTTGGTGCAGGTGGGCTCCCGCTCCTCCGGCTCTCCCTTCAGGGTGTGCTCCACCTGGATCGCGCCGCTTCCATCCACGGTGCAGCGCTCGAAGGGGATCGAATTCTCCTGGCACCAGGTTTCGGCATAGCAGCCGGCCGGTCCGCGGACGACGCGGTTGCCGTACGCATTGGAAAAGGCGTTTTGCCCGATGGACGTCACAGACGCCGGGAGCACGACCGCACAGTCGTTCAAGCCGACGAAGGCAAAATCTCCGATCTCCGTCACGCCCTCGGGGACAAAGATCTCCGTGAGCCCGCTGCAGTACCAGAACACGCCTTTTTCGATCCTGCGGGTCCCTTCCGGAACGGCAAGCGTCCCGGTCCTTCCCTCCGGGACCGCGAGCAGCACGGTCCGGTCCTTCGTGTAGAGCAGGCCGCCGACATCGGTGTAGTTCGGGTTGTTCGCGTCCACAAAGATGTTTTTGAGCGAGTCCGCCGCAAAAAAAGTCGGATTCAGGATGTTCGTGATCCCCGCGGGGATCGTCACCGATTTGACGGGCACGCCGGCGTAGGCGAAGACGCCGCCCTGCTCGTCCGTGTAGCCCAGGGTCGTGATGACGCGGTCTCCGATCTTTTCCGGCACGACCACGTCGGTCTCGTCGCCGTCATACTGATAGATGCGGCTGCCGGAGACCGCGAATCCCATCGGTTCCTCGCTGACGGAATAGAAGCGGGGTTTCGTGCCGGTATAGCCGGCGTCGCCGATATAGTAGTCGCCGTCGAGCTTCGCGACGACGTTGCGGTGGCCGCCGCCGGCGCCGGCGTCGTGCGCCGCGTAACGGTTCCTGGCCGACCGGATGCCCAGCTCGTGGCACAGATCTACGATGAAGTCCGTGGAGGCCCAGCAGTCGCCGCTGCCGTTGATCAGCATGCCTATGCCGCTGCTGGTGCTGGCGGAGTAATCCGTGTTTTCCGCCACATACTGGACCACGGCGCGAAACGTATCGAGCTCGGTCTCCCGAACGCCGATGCCGTCCGCGATCTCCGAGATCTTTTCGTGGTAGTATACGGCCGCATAGTCCCGTACGTCCACATTCACCCGGAAGACTTCTCTGCCGTTGTTCATGACGCTGATCGTCGCTTCACCGGGATTGTAATCGACCGTGGTGCTCTCATAGCCTTCGATCGGCCAGCTGTAGCCGACGCCGTTCTTCCAATAGTAGACGGTCTTCGCCGGCGTCACAAGGCCGGTACCGGAGACCTCCGCGCTCCAGTCTCCGTATATGATCCGGAAGCTCGGGCTGCTCAGGCCCTCTGTGGGGATCTGGTAGGACTGCGGCATGTCCGCCGGGATCGTCACCTTGTCTGCGTACCGTGGTTCCAGATAGTAGACCACCGCAGTCCGGTCCTCCGCCGCGGAGCTCAGCGGCAGCGTCTGCGGAAGCATGGCGCAAATCAGCGCCAGGGCCAGAATTACCGAAAGGAATCTCTTAATCATTTCCGTCATCTCCCATTTGAATGTGTCTGTGTGGATGCTTTCCTTTTTGTCTGTCATTTCCGCCACCTCTTTCAGACCCGGATTCCGGGGGCAGAGGTATAAATGCATGAGGGCCTGAAAAGGTTTGAGGGTTCGGATATATTTTCAAATAAATTATATCACATTCCTGCGGGATTTCAAATGATGATTTCGAAAAGCGCCGGGAAATTCAGCGTTGGGCGCGCTTTTGCGGACGGACAGTGCACAGAGATCCACACGGCGTCTTCATTCGTTTTGATTGGGAAGTACAGGTTTGCTGAGAACGCCCCGGCGGGGCGTTCCCGGCAAAAAAGAAAAGCACCCACATTTCTGTGAGTGCTTTGTGTTGGCGTTATCTATTTTTGCGGCCAGTCACCCGGCAACTATCGTCGACGCATCTGAGCTTAACTTCTGTGTTCGGGATGGGAACAGGTGGACCCTCAGACCAA
>JAFPFL010000035.1 GCA_017425545.1 Oscillospiraceae bacterium
CCGAAATGATTAAATGTCAATGATGCCGCCGCCTCTGGCGGCTGATGATGCTTCTCCGCTGCGCTCCGAAATGATGTTGCTCGTTTCACTCGCAATGATGCGATGTTTGCCCTATGTGCCCGCAGGCACACATCATTAGCGAAGCGACATCATTGCCGCAGGCTGCATCATTTGCCCGACAGGGCAAACATCATTCAAAAAAACGCCTTTTGTCGGTAGACAAAAGACGTTTTTTTGTTGGCGGAGTGAGAGGGATTCGAACCCTCGGTACGCTTTTGACGTACACACGATTTCCAGTCGTGCTCGTTATGACCGCTTCGATATCACTCCATATGAACTTGTCTGCGGCGATCGCTCCCGCTTCGGCCTGGCGCGGTCATGCGCTCAAGCTTGGTTATTATAGCCGATTGTCCCCGGTTTGTCAACTGATTTTTGCAGCCGTGGAGAAATATTTTCTCATGCGACCTGTACGGTGAAAAAATGCGCAAAAGCATAAAATCGGCGCAAGTTGTTTGTTGACAATCTGAAAAAAAGGGAGTATGATGAGAATGTCGGAATGACATACTACATTCGATTGGAGGAAACCATATGTTCTGTGAAAAATGCGGCACTCGCGTTGACGACGGTCAGCCGTTCTGCCCGAACTGCGGAACTCGCCTCGGCGCCCAGCCCGCGCCCGCTGCGCCTGCCCGTCCTGCTCCTCGTCCTGCCTCTGCTCTTGGTGGCGGTCTTCTTGCCAACCTCAACGGTATGACGACGCTCAAGAAGATCTTTGTTCTTGCCCTCCTGGGTCTGCTGATTCTTGGCTTGGTCATGTCCTGGCTCAAGGTTCTCGGCCATGTTGACTCCGAGAGGGTTGCTGACCTCAAAGCAGAGCTTGCCCAAGCAAAACGCTCCGATTATTACAGCAGCAGTGAGCTGAAAGAACTGGAAGAAGAAATGGAAGAAGCGCTCGATGCGGCTCACATGCACTTCTATCTCCATGAAGCCCATGGCTCCTGGCTCCTGATCCTCACCAGCATGCTCAGCCCGCTCGCAATTGCCATTGTGGTGCTCTATATCCTTGGCAAGATCGACAACCCCATCTACCTCCTGATTGTTGCCGGAATTGCCGCCACGATCTGGCTGCTCCTGCTGATCAAGTGGATTGCGGGCTATACGGAAGTCTATGAGTATCGCAGCAAAGAGGTAAGCACGCACATCACGGTCCACCTCTCTTTCGCCGGCTGGCTGATGTTCCTCTCCGAGATGGGTGCTGCTGCACTCGCAGCCCTCACCTTCTTCTTCGACAAGAAAAAGGCATAAGTACCTTCGCATAAATCCTTTTGATTGAAAGATACATGATAAGGCCGGTTCTTTCGGAGCCGGCCTTATCTATATCCAGACGCTGCGCGCGAAAACGCCCGGCCGCTCTGCGCCATCCGCGCAGCTGCCCCGGAAACCCACCTGGAGGTGACGCTGATGAATAATACGACTCCGCTGCTTCCGTCCCGCGCCGAGAGAAAAGCAGGCCGGCGCTTTTTCAGAGCCTATAGTCTCTGCTTTTCCCTGATCACAGCCATCAGCTTTGTCTGGTTTTTGATCGAGGGCAAGACCCTGGTCTGGATCCCGGACGGCTGGGAGCAGCACTATAAGGCCCTGGTCTATTATGCCCGCTCTTTGCGCGCGGCTGCGCGAAGCCTGTTCGCAGGAGAGGGCTTCGCCTTCCCGGCATGGAGCTTCGCCCTTGGCGAAGGCAACGATCAGCTTGCCTCTCTGCACTATTATGCGCTCGGCGACCCGCTCGCGCTTGGCGCGGTGCTCGTGCCCGCGCGGTTCATGTATCTCTACTACGGCTTTGCCGCCGTCCTTCGCCTGTATTTCGCCGGGCTTGCCTTCACCTGGTTCTGGCGCCAGACCGGCAGGCAATATGGTTCAGGCGTCCTTGCGGCCAGCCTGATCTACGTGTTCTGCTATTGGGGCCTGCGAAATGTCAGCCGCCACCCTTTCTTTCTGAACCCAATGATCTACCTCCCGCTGCTGCTTGGCGGCGTGGAGCGGGTCCTGCGCGGGAGAGGCGCTGCCGTGCTGATTCTGTCTGCCTGCCTGGCCGGCCTGAGCAATTTCTATTTTCTCTATATGCTCGGCCTGATGACGGCGCTCTATTCGCTTGTCCGCCTGTTCCCAATTTTCCGAAAAGACCGGAAGGCCGCGCTTCGCGCGCTGCTTGCCCTGGTCGGGAGCGCCGTGCTCGGCCTTGCAATGGCTGCAGTCGTCCTGCTTCCTGTGCTCAAAACCTTCCTCGGCGATACCCGAAACGGCGCCGACAACGCCAGACGGCTGTTCTATCCGCTCGGCTATTACACCAGACTGCCCCATGTGTTCCTGACGCCGGAGGCCTGTTACTGGCTCTGCATCGGCGTTGCCGCCCCAGCCCTGATCAGCAGCATGCTGCTCTTCCTCAGGCGAAAGGGAAAAGGCGTGATTGTCTTCGGCTTCTGCATCTGCGTGTTGTTCTGCCTGTTTCCGATCTTCGGCCAGGCCTTCAACGGCTTTGCCTATATTGCCAACCGCTGGAGTTGGGGCTTCTGCTTTGTGATCGCCTGCGCGTTTGCAGCCTGCTGGCAGGAAATGTTGACGCTCGATCAGAAAACCGCGCGGCGCCTTCTTCTCGGCCTCGGGCTCTATTGCATCCTGTGTGTGCTCTGCTATGACGAGAAAAAGGCGAAGGTCCTTCCGCCGCTTGTCTTCGCCCTGCTGTATCTGCTTACCATCTGGCCTTGGAAGCGCCCCTGGAAGCCGCTTGCGCGCCTCGGCGTCTCCCGTGCCGCTCTGATGGTTGTGATTCTCAGCGTCCTGCTCAATTCGGTCACCCGCTTCAATCCGGCGGGCAAGACCTTGAAGGAGGAGTCCATCCCGGTTTCCGAGCTGCAGACCGGCATGGCGCAGAATGAAGCGACTGCGATCCGCGCGCTTGCCGCGGCGGAGGGCGAGACGGACTTCTTCCGCTACTCCGGCCGCGATCTGAACGCGAACGTCGGACTTCTGAGCGGGCTGTCCGCGACCCAGTATTACTGGTCGCTGTCGAATCCGGGTGTCAGCCGGTTCCGCACCGAGATGGGTGTCAACGAAGCTTTGACCAGCACCTCGGAGGGCTATGACGACCGCACGGCCCTGCTCAGCCTCAGTGCTGTCCGCTACTACGCGCTGCGCAGCGATTCGCCTGAGCGCATTCCCTACGGCTTTGTCCCGGCGGCATCGACGGACGACGGATGGACGATCTACAAAAACCCCTGCGCGCTTCCGCTTGGCTGGGTTTGCGATACCTGGACGGACGAGGCTGCGCTGTCCGGTTGCTCCTTCACCGAGCGGCAGGAGCTGATGCTCCGCACTGCCGTCCTGGACGCCCCCTGCACGGAGCTGCCTGCCTGGAGCGGAACGCTGGATACGGTGGAATGCCCGATGGAGCTTGCTTCTGCCGACCCGGACGTCGTCGTGCAGCCGAACGCCTTCTATGTGACGAAAGCCGACGCGTCGGTTCGGTTTACGGTCACCGGACACCCAGACAGCGAGACGCAGGTCGAATGGACCGGCCTCGAATTTGACGCCACAGACCGATACACGCTCTACATCGGCACAGACGCCGTCGACCCGACGCACCGGTACGGGAAGACGGCCTGGGAGGCGCTATCCTCGTCGGAGCACAAGAAGGTGGTTCAGGAGCACCTGTATGACCTGCCTCAGACGGATACGACGCTGCGCTTTGAAACCTCCGGCGGCACCTGGAACCAGCTCAAGTACTACACCCGGGAGGACAACTTCTACAGCGGACGCCACGATTTTGCAGTGAACCTCGGCTTCAGCGCCGGGCCGGTGACCGAGCTCACCGTGCGCTTTGAGAAGCCGGGCGTCTATCGTTATGAAAGTCTCCGCGTCTATGCCCAGCCGATGGCCGCCTATCCGAACCTGATAGATGCGCGCAGATCGACCGGTCTGCAGGACGTTCGGATGGATGGCGACACGGTCTCCGGGCGCGTCACCCTCGAAAAGCCCGCGCTGCTCCTGCTCAGCATTCCTGTGCAGGCAGGCTGGCATGCGGAGGTGGACGGGAAGCCGGCCGAGCTGCGCAGGGCGAACATCAAGAACATGGCGCTGCTTCTGACGCCGGGTACCCATGAGATCGTACTGCGCTATACCCGGCCGCTTGGGAAGGCCGGCGCGCTCGTCAGCGGAGCCGCCTGGGCAGTATTTCTTGGGCTGTGTATTTTTGCCGGAAAACGGAGACGCCGCGGGAATTCTCCTTGCGAAAGTGCAGCCAATGTGCTATAATCAAAGAAAAAATCAATGGGGGCGATACCGTGTTTTTGGACCGTGATCGTTATATCTACCGTAAGAACCAGCTTGCAGAGGTGATTTGTCAGCTCCGTTTCCCGACGATTCTGTCCATCCCCGCCCGGGAGCCGGCCGAATTTCAGGAGCAGATCCGCAGAGACTATCCGCAGTACCGGCGCCAGCTGGAGCAGCAGCCGCCGAAGATCACCGGTGCGCCTGGAAGCCTCCGGGTGGAGGAGGCCGACAAGATCGTCAACTACCAGTTCGTCTCCGAGGACGGACGCTGGCGCGTCAATCTCACCGGCTCCTTTATTGCGCTTTCCACGAATCACTACCAGCGCTGGGAGGAGTTTGCGTCCAGACTGGACAAGCTGCTTGCGGATTTCATCCCGATCTACCGGCCGTCCTATTTTGAGCGGGTCGGACTTCGCTATATCAATGTGATCTCCCGCAAGGCGCTCGATCTCGACGGCATGCCGTTCCGCGAACTGATCCAGCCCTGCTTCCTTGGCCTGATGGGGGAGGACGACGTCCGCGAGGAGAGCTTCGGCAGATACGGCCAGGACGTCGAGATGCAGACCTCCGGCGGCTGCCGCCTCAAGATGCACGCCGGCCCCGGCATGGTCAAGAAGGGGAATACCCAGGACCCGGAGGTCAAGTTCATCCTCGACAACGACATCTTCATGACCGGAAAGCTGCCGATGCAGCAGTGCGCGCCTGCCCTTCAGACGGTCCACATTCAGGCGGACCGCATTTTCGCCGGCGCGATGACCCAGCGTCTTCACGACGCCATGGAACCGACCCTGGCGGACTGACTGCGGCGGACGATGGAGCGGCCTTTCGTGAAAAGAAGGATCCCAACGTTTCAGATGAAACGCCGGGATCCTTCTTTCTATCCGGTCAGCTCTTGCGGTAGATCCGCAGCCAGTCGCCGTATTCGTCCACTACGACAAATCCGTTTGCTTCCAGCTTGGGGACGATCTGCTTCCAGAACTCTCGCTGTGTATCCGCTTGCCCGTACCAACTGCAGAACCCGTCCATTGCAACGACGACGTATTCCGAATGCAGGAGCTGTTCTTCGGTTGTAAATTCGTAGTCATATAGCGCCCTGCAGCCTGCTATCGGGACGGTCAGAAACTCGTTGGACGTTATGACCGCATCCTCCGGGAGCTGGGAGAGCTTCTCACGGATCACGCAGCATTCGCTGTCATACTTTGCCCAGCGGGAGGTGTATTTGACGAGCTTCCGCCCGAGCGTCATTGAGAAGCTGAGCAGGCAGACCAGGATCGTGAGAATCAGGGAAAGGGTGCGGAACCTTCCGCGCAGGCGCGGAAGCAGATCCTTCCAATTGAGCAGATACAGCAGAATCAGAAATGCCGCCGTGCCGAAGTTGTATTGGAAATAAAGGCTGTGCTGGCACGGATAATCCGAAAGCAGGTTGATCAGAATCAGCGGGATCAAAAGCAGATACCGCTCGTATTTTCTGGTCAGAAGCGGAATCAGAAGCAGCGGCAGAAACGCGTGGTAAACGCAGCGCAGCTTGTCTGCGTCCGTGCACTCGTACAGAGCCTTCATCGGGGAGATCAGCACGCAGAGCACCACGGAAACCAGTGAATTGCTGCCGTTGAACATCATGTTTTCGTATCGGTTGTTCATCACGCCGTCGCCCCGTGTGCGCAAAAGATTTGTCACAACAAGGAAATACGCCACGGCAGCGGCAATCAGGCACAGGCCGATCCAGAGCGTTTTGCGGTGGTTCTCCGGATGCAGCAGCGCGTGGACGCATAAAAACAGGCCGAAGACGGCAACGTAAACGGCGGCGTCCTCCTTGACGGCAAGCGTCAGAAGGGCGAACAGCAGCGTCAGGGGCAGACTCCCGCGCTTTGCCGCGTAAAACAGCCAGAGCAGCAGGACGGTCAGAAAAGCGTTCTCATGCAGGTCGTAGTTGTTTCCGCCGAGGAACATCGGGTAAGCCAGAAGAACAACACAGAGCAGGAACCGGTACTTCGGCGCATATCCGAACCGGGCGGCCAGGAGCCAGAGCGGGATGACGGAAAGCGTCATCAAGGCGGCCTGAAGGACGTTCAGCGTCTCCGGATGCGGCCAGATCATGTAGAAGGGGAGGAGCAGATAATAGATCGGGGAGACGTGTACGGCGAAATGGGAAAGCAGGCCGTCGCGTTCCAGCGTCGTCACAGGCTCGCCGGTCCGCCGCATGGATTCAAACATCTGAGAGAAAATGCCGAAGTCATAGGTTGGTGAGGACAGGCTGCGAACGCGCGCCACACCCCAAAGGCTCAGAACCAGAAACGATACGACTGCGGCGATCGCGGTGTAAAGCTTCCAATGTCCCGCGTCCGCGTCTGGCGCTGCTTCAGCCGGCGCGTCGGGCTTCGCGTTCCAACCCTTTCGCGCATAGAGGAAAAGCACGGCAATCAGCAAGGCAGCGGCAGCAAGATATGCCGGCCGCGGATTCATCACGCCGGACACTGCAAACACAGCCGAACCGAGGCCAAACAGCGCCCACCGCTCCGCGCGGACGGTATCCCTGTTCAGGCCGAAAACGACCAGTGCGGCGAACACGGCGGCGCCGACGCAGAGCATCAGCAGGGGAGAGACTGCGGCTACGCCGCTGACCCCCTTCAGCGATTTCTCCGAAGTCGGCAGAAGCGTGTATGTCACAAAAACAGCTGCCAGCCACGACAGAATGAGCCTTCGGATCCAGTCACCGGCCGTGCGCGCAGCCTTGCACCCGGAAAGATTCAATGCGACCATCTCCCAAATGAAAATCAGTTTTATCAGTATAACAAACGGATGCCGAAAAAGCAAGCAAAATCCGATAACCTGCCGCGGAAAGAAAAATCCGGGAAAAATCAAAAAAACTGTTTCCTTTTCGGGAAGAATCATGTAGAATATTCCAAGAATCGCTGCAGCCTGAAAGCTGCCGGAGGAAATGCCATGCTCAATCTCTGCGACGTACAAACCATGAAGACCCTTCTGGAAGCGGCGGGCTTCCGCTTTTCCAAAGCCAAGGGCCAGAATTTTCTGACCGCAGCCTGGGTCCCGGAGCGGATCGCCGAAGAAGCCGGCGCGGATGAGGCTGCCGCCGTGCTTGAGATTGGTCCTGGCTTCGGCGCCCTGACGCAGCAGCTCTGTCTGCGCGCTGCGAAGGTCCTTGCGATCGAGGTCGACCAGACTCTCCGGCCTGTCCTGAAGCAAACCGTCGGGGCGTTCGACAACCTTGAGATCCAATACGCCGATGCGATGAAGCTGGATCTCGCCGCACTGGTAAAGGAGCGCTTTGCCGGTCTGCGGCCGCTTGCCTGCGCCAATCTGCCCTACTATATCACCTCCCCGGTGCTCACGAAGCTGCTTGAATCCAAAGCCTTTGAGTCCGTCACGGTCATGGTGCAGAAGGAGGTCGCCCAGCGCATCTGCGCCGGCCCGGGCACCGCTGACTACAGCGCCTTTACCGTGTTCTGCAATTATCATGCCGTTCCCGAGATTCTGTTTGAAGTGCCGGCATCCTGCTTTATGCCGCAGCCGAAGGTGACCTCCGCTGTCCTCACGCTCCGTACCCGCAGGGAACCGCCCTGCGAGATCCCGGACGAAGCGTTGTTTTTCCGCGTGGTCCGCGCCGCCTTCGCGCAGCGCAGAAAGACGCTGCCGAACGCCCTGGCCGCCGGCTTCCCGGAGCGGACCAAGGACGAGCTTACCGAGCGGATCGTCTCCTGCGGCCACAAGCCCACCGTCCGCGGCGAGACCCTCTCCATCCCGGAATTTGCCGCCCTGGCAAGGGCAATCGCCGAATAATCGCATGCAGTGGCGATCTGCCAACCAATATTTTCGAGAGCGCTTCGGCGGCAAGGTCTACAAGCTTGCGCTCGACGGCGGCATGACCTGTCCAAACCGTGACGGGACCCTGGATACGCGGGGCTGCATCTTCTGCTCCGCAGGCGGCAGCGGCGATTTCGCCGAGCCGTTTCG
The DNA here is from genome assembly GCA_017425545.1 of Oscillospiraceae bacterium. Taxonomy (GTDB): domain Bacteria; phylum Bacillota; class Clostridia; order Oscillospirales; family Oscillospiraceae; genus JAFRPC01. The sequence continues at coordinate 8,299 of JAFPFL010000035.1, forward strand.
TGGGAGCGTCGAAGAACAGCTCGCCCGCGCCAAAGCCCGCGTCGCCGCCAAGACCGGCGCCGACGCCCGTTATATCGCCTATTTCCAGAGCTACACGAACACCTATGCCCCGGTGCAGCGTCTGGAAGCCCTCTTCGCGCCGGTGCTGGCGCAGCCGGAGATCGTCGCCCTCTCGGTGGCGACCCGCCCGGACTGCCTTCCGGCTCCGGTCCTGGACCTTCTGGAACGCCTGAACCGGGAAAAACCGATCTTCGTGGAGCTCGGTCTTCAAACCATCCACCCCGCGACCGCTGCCTGGATCCGCCGCGGCTATGACCTGCCTGTCTTTGACTGCGCCATGGGCGAGCTGCTTGCCCGCCGGCTGGAGACCGTCGTACACGTCATTCTCGGCCTGCCCGGCGAGGACGAGGCGGCCATGCTGGAAACGGTCCGATATGTCGGCGCCTCCGGCGCGCAGGGGATCAAGCTCCAGCTCCTCCACATTCTGGAGCACACGGATCTGGCGGCGCTCTGGCGGCAGGGCAAGGTCCCGACGATGACGCTGGAGGAATACGCTGTCCTGCTCGGCCGCTGCCTGCAGGCATTGCCGCCGAAAATGGTGATCCACCGCCTGACCGGCGACGGAGCGAAGAAGGACCTGCTTGCCCCGCTCTGGTCATCGGACAAGAAACACGTACTGAATTATGTCAACCAATATCTGAGAGGCCTGCCCAATGTACTTTGATTCACATGCGCATCTTGACGACCGCGCCTTTCGCGATGACCGCGAGGAGATCCTCGACGGCCTGACCGATGCCGGCGTCGGATATCTGATGAATATCGGCTGCGACCTTCCGAGCAGTCTGCGCTCAATTGACCTTGCCCACCGCTTTCCGTTCATCTGGGCGGCTGTCGGCTCTCATCCGGACGACGCTGCGCAGGTGAATGACGTGCGCATCGCCCTCTACCGGCAAATGTGCAGCGACGAGCGGGTCAAGGCCATCGGTGAAATCGGCCTGGACTACCACTATGAGGACCCGCCGCGCGAGATCCAGCTTCCGGCCTTCCGGAAGCAGATGGAGCTTGCCGCCGAGCTGGACCTGCCTGTGATCGTCCACGAGCGCGAGGCCCATGCCGACGGCATGGAGCTGATCCGCGAATTTCCGACCGTGACCGGCGTGTTTCACTGCTATTCCGGCGCGGTGGAGATGGCGAAGGAGCTGGTCAGCCGCGGCTGGTATATCGGCTTCACCGGCGTGATCACCTTTAAAAACGCGCGGAAGGCGGTCGAGGTCGCGCAGACGATCCCGCTGGACCGGATCCTGATCGAGACCGACTGCCCCTATATGGCGCCGGAGCCGCACCGCGGCCGCCGCAATGACAGCCGCTGGGTGCCGCTCGTCGCGCAGAAGATCGCCGAGCTCCGCGGCCTGAGCCCGGAGACCGTCGAGCAGGCCACCACGGAAAACGCGATGCGCCTGTTTCGGATTACGCCGCCTTAACACAGACCGTTCTGCCGCGAACCGTTCGCGGCGAAGAAACGTGTTCTGATTCTGAAATGATTACCTACCGTAAGGAGTTAATAAAATGGCAAGCTTACAAGAAGAAATCTCCCGGCGCCGAACCTTTGCGATCATCTCGCACCCGGACGCCGGTAAAACGACGCTGACTGAAAAATTTCTGCTCTACGGCGGAGCCATCGCCCAGGCGGGCATGGTCAAAGGCAAGAAAAACTCCCGCGCCGCGGTCTCCGACTGGATGGAGATCGAAAAGCAGCGTGGAATCTCCGTGACCTCGTCCGTCATGCAGTTCCAGTACAATGGCTTCTGCATCAACATCCTGGATACCCCAGGCCACCAGGACTTCTCCGAGGACACCTACCGCACCCTGATGGCGGCGGATTCCGCCGTCATGGTCATCGACTGTTCCAAGGGCGTTGAGGCGCAGACCCGGAAGCTGTTCAAGGTCTGTGCGATGCGTCACATCCCGATTTTCACTTTCATCAACAAGATGGACCGCGACTCCAGAGATCCCTTCGACCTGCTCGATGAGCTGGAGCACGAGCTCGGCATTGAGACCTGCGCGATGAACTGGCCCATCGGCTCCGGCAAGGAATTCCGCGGCGTCTATGACCGCCAGCGGAGCCGCCTGCTGATGTTCTCCGGCGCCTCCGGCAAGAACAAGGCGGAGGTCCGCGAGATCGACCTCTACGATCCCTCGGTCTCCGGGCTGATCGGCGAGGCGAAGCACAACCAGCTCATCGAGGACGCGGAACTGCTCTCGGCTGGCCGCGAGCTCGACATTGACGAGGTCCGCGCCGGGAACCTCAGCCCGGTCTTCTTCGGTTCGGCGCTGACGAATTTCGGCGTAGAGCCCTTCCTGGAGGAATTCCTCCGTCTGACGCCCGCGCCCCTGTCCCGCAGCGCGGATTGCGGCGTGATCGACGCCTTCAGTCCGGATTTCTCGGCGTTTGTATTCAAGATCCAGGCCAACATGAACAAGGCGCACCGCGACCGCCTTGCGTTCATGCGCATTTGCTCGGGCAAATTCGAGCGCGACGACGAGTACTACCATGTTCAGGCAAATCGGAAAATGCGCCTGTCCCAGCCGCAGCAGATGATGGCTTCCGAGCGAGAGATTGTCGAGGAGGCCTACGCCGGCGATATCATCGGCGTCTTCGACCCCGGTATCTTCTCGATCGGCGACACGATCACGGTTCCGGGCAAGAAGTTCCGCTTCGCCGGCATCCCGACCTTTGCACCCGAGCACTTCTGCCGCGTCAGCCCGAAAGACACCATGAAGCGCAAGCAGTTCATCAAGGGCACGGAGCAGATCGCCCAGGAAGGCGCGATCCAGATCTTCAAGCGGCCGGATACCGGCATGGAGGAGGTCATTGTCGGCGTCGTCGGCGTTCTGCAGTTTGACGTCTTCCAGTACCGCATGAAGAACGAATACGGCGTGGAGCTTCGCATGGAAGGTCTTCCCTATGAGGAGCTGCGCTTCATCCGCAAGAGCCCGGTCGCGGAGAAGGATCTCAACCTCTCCTCCGATGTGGAGCTGCTCGAGGACTACCGCGGCAGACGCCTGCTGGTCTTCACGTCGTATTGGGCCATCGACTTTACCATCCGCCGCAACCCCGGCCTCGAGCTCTCCGAGACCGCCGAAGCGATCGACCAGTAATCGCAGGTCGTCGCTGCGTTTTGCGGTCCGGATAATTTCCGCCCTGCTTCTGCAGGGCGGGAATTATCTGCATATGCGCAGGTACGCAGGATTCTGATGAAATAGTGGCAGGTTTGCTGATTTTTGCCTTGCAAAATACTCCGGCAGGGGCTATAATAATATCAAATTCCAAAAGGAGGAATGCTTTATGGAAATTTTAAAGCCTGCCTCGGCAGGCACGCTCGAATCCAGCGACCTGATGGTCACTGTCGAGCCCGGCGTCAACGGCGTAGATCTGTCCCTGACCTCCAGCGTCATGAATCAGTATGGCCGACAGATTAAGAAGACCGTCCTGGAGACCCTCGACCGCCTCGACGTGAAGAACGCCAAGGTCACGATCGTCGACAAGGGTGCCCTGGACTGCACCATCAAGGCCAGAGTCGAATGCGCCGTCTACCGCAGCTGCGATATGGCTGACAAGAATATCGACTGGGGAGGTGTGATCAGATGATTCCTCGCCCGAAGCCTGAACGGTTCCGCCTGCGCAGAACCATGATGTTCCTCAGCGCCCAGAAGCCTGGCCTGACCAAGGACGCTTACATCTACGGCGTCGACTCCATCATGCTCGACCTGGAAGACGCGGTCGCCGAAAACCAGAAGGACGCGGCCCGTTTCTCTCTGTATCATACCTTAAAGACCATTGACTACGGCGATACCGAGGTCATCGTCCGCATCAACGGCCTGGATACCCCCCATTGGCAGGAAGACATCCGCGTCTGTGTCGCCGGCGGCGCCGACGGCATCCGGATCGCCAAGTGTGAGAGCAAGCAGGACGTTCTGACTGTAGAAAAGCACGTGGAAGCGGCTGAAAAGGAATTCGGCGTCGAAGTCGGCAGAACCCTGCTGATGGCCGCGCTCGAGAGCCCCAAGGGCATCCTCAATGCCTATGAGATCTGCGCCGCCTCGCCCAGAATGTTCGGCTGCGCCATCTCCGGCGGCGACTTCCGCAAGTGCATGCAGACCAAGTTCACCCCCAGCGGCATTGATATGCTGACTGCCCGCGGCATGATGCTCATTGCCGCCCGCGCTGCCGGCGTCCAGTGCTTTGATACTGTCTATACCAACCTCAAGGATGAGGAAGGCTACCGCGCCGAGGTCATGCAGAACAAGGAAATGGGCTTCGACGGCAAGAGCCTGATCAACCCCAAGCAGATTCGTCTGGTCCACGAACTCTTCGCCCCGACCGAAAAAGAGATCGTGCAGGCCGAGAAGATCGTCCGCGCTTACCGCGAGCAGAGCGCCGCGGGCGTCGGCGTCTTCACGGTGGACGGCAAGATGATCGATATCGCGTTCATTCCCGGTGCGGAGCGGACGCTGAAGCTGGCCCGTGCCTGCGGGCTGTATGAGGGGGATCTGGTATGAGAAACGCAGTAGGCAGAGACATTCCCGATTACCTCCTGAAAGACGGCAAGGAGGTCTATCAGGGCAAGAATTACATGGACGGCAAGTACATCCAGAAGGCCGCCCCGAGAACCCGCATCTATGAGAAGCCGCAGGAATCCAAGATCGTCGCCACGATTGCCGACGCCCTGCGCCAGTGCGGCTGCAAGGACGGCTGCACCTTCTCCTTCCACCACCACCTCCGCAACGGCGACTACGTGGCCAACATGGTCGTGGCCGCAGCCGTTGAAGAGCTGGGCGTAAAGGACATCACCGTGGCCGCCACCTCCCTGGGCAGCGCCCACGACGTGATTGCTGACTACATCGAACAGGGCATCGTCACCGGTGTCCAGACCTCCGGCATCCGTGGCCGGATCGGCGACGTGGTCTCGGCCGGCAAGCTGAAGACCCCTGCCATCATCCGTTCCCACGGCGGCCGCCCCCGTGCCATTGAGGCCGGCGAGCTCCACATCGACATTGCTGTCATCGCCGCTCCCACCTCCGACTGCGTGGGCAACTGCCGCGGCATCGGCGGCAAGCACAACTGCGGCTCCATGGGCTATGCCATGATGGACGCCAAGTATGCCGACCACGTCATCGTCGTCACCGATGATCTGGTCGAATTTCCGAACATGCCCGCCTCCATCGAGGCCATTGACGTCGACGCCGTCGTCGTCGTGGACTCCATCGGCGACCCCAAGAAGATCGCCTCCGCAGCTGCCCGCATCAGCGACAACCCCCGCGACCTGATGATGGCTGAAAACGTTGCCAAGGTCATCGCTTCCACGCCGTACTTCAAGGACGGCTTCTCCTTCCAGACCGGCGTCGGCGGCCCGTCACTCGCTGCCAACCTTTTCCTGGAAAAGTACATGGACGAGCGGAACATCAAGATGGGCTGGGCCATCGGCGGCATCTGCGGCCCCATGGTCGAAATGCTCAAGAAGGGCAAGGTCGGCAAGGTCATCGACGTGCAGGACTTCGACCTGGACGCCGTCAACTCCATCAACCAGACCCCGAACCACTTCGAGATGAGCGC
>JAFPFL010000036.1 GCA_017425545.1 Oscillospiraceae bacterium
GAGTCGGCGCTTTTGCTGTGGTTCGATCCTCGGTTACAGATCGTCTGCGTCCTGCACCGGCAGATCCGTCACGTTCCGCGGCCTTCCGGTCCAGCTTCCGAGCGGGTCGAGCAGAAAGCTCGGGCTTTCATAGCCGCGCCTGTCTTCCGGGCCTTTGTCATCGGCCGCCCGTCTTTGGAACGGATCCGGGGTTGGCAGCATGTTGGGCATGCCGTTTGCCGTCGGCGCCACATAGTTGGGCATGATCGGCGGGTTTCCGACGGGCGGAATCTCAACGTCGGTGTTTCGTCTCTTGCGATCCATTTTGCATCCCTCCGGGCATAGTTTGCCCGTTTTTCTGCAAAAAACGCACGATCCGCCGCAATTCTTCGCCAGCGGGCAAAAAATCACGCGGGCGGTTTTCGAAAACTGCCCGCGTGCTGAGCCCGGATTAAAGATGTACTCTGGTTCCGCTCTCGCCGCGGACTGCGGCGCCGGCGTTCTCCAGCGAGGCGATGATGGCGTCGCCGCCGGTCTTTGCAAAGGAGATCGCAGCCTTGACCTTCGGCAGCATGGAGCCGGGTGCAAAATGCCCCTCGTTGCAGTACCGCTCGGCCTCTTCCACGCCCATTTCATCCAGCGCGGTCTGATTGGGCTTGCCCCAGTTGATCGCAACACGGTCGACCGCGGTCAGAATCACCAGCGCGTCCGCGTGGACAAGCTCGGCCAGCTTTGCAGAGGCGAAGTCCTTGTCGATCACGGCCGGCGTGCCGATGAGCTTTCCATCCTTGCGAATGACGGGAATCCCGCCGCCGCCGACGGTGATTACCACGTAGCCCTGCTCGACGAGCGCGTTGACCATGTTCTTCTCAATGACATCTACAGGCTTGGGGGAGGGGACGACTCTGCGATAGCCGCGTCCGGCGTCTTCTACAAATGTATAGCCGCGCTCGGCGACGATTCGGTCAGCCGTTTCCTTATCGTAGAATGCGCCGATCGGCTTGGAGGGATGCTGGAAGGCGGGGTCGTTCTCGTCAACCAGGACCTGGGTGATGATAGTGGCGACGTCCTTGACGATGCCGCGGCCTGCCAGTTCGTTTCCGATCGCGTTCTGCAGATGGTAGCCGATATAGCCCTGGCTCATCGCGCCGCATTCCGGGAACGGCATATCGGACTTGATCGCCTTGGCTTCCGCGGCGGTGCTCATGCCGAGATTGATCATGCCGACCTGCGGTCCGTTGCCGTGGGCAATGATGACCTCGTTGCCCTCTGCGATCAGGTCAACGATGGGCTTTGCAGTCTGTTCGACGAGCTTCAGCTGCTCGTAGGGGGTGTTGCCCAGCGCGTTTCCGCCTAAGGCAATGACGATTCTCTTACTCATAACGGTCAAACCTCTTTTTCAAAAAGGAAATTCATGTGTATTCTAACAATGAGTATTCGAAAAGTCAACCAAAAAAATACAAAAACGGAGCGGTTTTCTCTCCGACGTTCACAAATTGTTTTCCGGGTGTTTTCAAATTCGATATCCTTTTCCCCTGCGATCTGCTACAATACTATCAGAGACAGAAAATCTCAAAACGATGCGCGCCCGATGCCGTGGCAGCAGCTGCGGATTCGCCGACGGGCGGCGCCTGCCAATCGTTTCACAAAAGAAGAACAAGGATTCCTTGCGCGCGGTTCAAAAAGGCGAACCGCGCGCAAGCCGATTTTCGGCATAATCACAGATGTTCACAAACTGTTCGCTTTTTTTCCGATTCTTGTTCAAATTTCGGCAGTATGATGCTAATATAAAAACAAAGAACCGCAAAGGAGTTTTGAGATATGGATACATTTGATTGGAATCTGAATCAGACTTCCGGCTTCCAGGGGACCCCCGCTTCAGAACCGGCCCCTGCCGCGCGTCAGGAGCTGACGGCAGAAGCTCCGGCCTCTGTGTTTACGCAGCCGATCGTCGGTCGGCAAAACAGCGCGTCCACTTCGCAGCAGCCAAACCAGACAAAGCGGCCGGAAAAGAAGCGCCGTCTCGGCGGCGCGATCATAGCCCTGGGTCTCTGCTGCGCCTTGCTGGGCGGCGTGGCCGGCGCCAGCAGCGTATATCTCTTCGGCGGCTCGACCAGAAGCGGAAGCCGCGTGCAGGCGGCGCCGACTTCGGCTCAGCCCAAGAGCAGCGGCAGCACGCAGATCGTGGTCTCCAACGGAGAGCATCAGACGGTGGAAACGATCTCCGCAGACCCCGGCAGCCAGATGACAGCTTCCCAGGTCTATGAGAAGAACGTCGGATCCACGGTCGGCATCACAACCGAGGTCACGACCTATAACTACTTCGGCTACCCCACCACCGGCGCCGCAGCCGGCTCCGGATTCATTCTGAGCAGCGACGGATACATTCTGACGAACCAGCACGTCATCGACGGCGCCAACTCGATCAAGGTAGCAATGTATGATGGCAAAACCTACCAGGCGAAGCTGATTGGCGAAGACGCCAGCAACGATATCGCAGTCCTGAAAATCGACGCGACCGGACTGACGCCTGTAACGCTCGGAAATTCCGACACGCTCAAGGTCGGCGAGGACGTGCTTGCAATCGGCAACCCGCTCGGTGAACTGACATTCTCTCTGACGAAGGGCGCGGTCAGCGCGCTGGATCGCTCCGTCACGCTCTCCAGCGGCGTCACGATGAACCTGATCCAGACCGACTGCGCGATCAACTCCGGCAACTCCGGCGGCGCCCTCTTTAACCTCTACGGCGAGGTCGTCGGCATCACGAACGCCAAGTATTCCTCCAACGGTTATTCCGGAGAGGCGAGCATCGACAACATCGGCTTTGCTATTCCGATCAATCAGATCAAGGACATTGTGAACTCCATCATCGACAAGCCTTACATCGGCGTCACGGTCGAGAATGTCGGCGAGGAGGCCGTCAGCTACGGCCTGCCCAGAGGCGCCGCGATCAAATCCGTTGAAAACGACAGCCCTGCCGCGAAGGCCGGCCTGATTGCCAACGATATCATCACCTCAGTCAACGGCACGGAGATCACCAGCTATCAGGAGCTCAGCGATGCGATCCGCAATGCCGGCGTTGACGCAAAGCTGGAGCTGAAGGTTTACCGTCAGGGTAAGACGATGACGCTTACGGTTACGGTGGGCGAGCGGATCCAGAACGTCCTTCCTGAGGAGACCCCCGGCTGAGGAGACCCAGACCTCCGACGGCTCCTTCCCCTTCGACTGGCCGTTCGGCTGATGGGCAGAACACAACTGAGTCATTTGAATCATACTATGACGGACCGTCCGGGCAATGTCCCGGCCGGTCCGTCTGCATCTTTTTCGGAGGATGGGAACGGGCTTTTTTGCCAAAGTTTTCCTTGCGTTTTCACCAAAAAACGAGTATGATACAGGAAACTTTTCAGAGGAGGGAACCGCTGTGCTGCCGGACCTGTTTTTACAGAAAATGCAATCGCTGCTCGGTCCGGAGTATCCGGAATTCCTGGAGGCGCTGGATCGGCCGCGCGCGCTTGGCCTGCGCTTCAATCCGCTGAAAACAACGCAGCCGCCGGAGCTTCCTTTCTCGCTGACGCAGATCCCGTGGGAGCCGCAAGGCCGGTATTACCGGCCATCCGAGCGCCCCGGCCTGCATCCCTGCCATGCGGCCGGCCTGTATTACCTGCAGGAGCCCAGCGCAATGGCGCCTGCAGCCATGCTCGACCCGCAGCCAGGTGAGCGGATTCTGGACCTCTGTGCGGCGCCGGGCGGCAAAAGCACGCAGATCGCCGGCCGGATGCAGGGCCGCGGCCTGCTGGTCTGCAACGAGATCCACCCCAAACGCGCCGCCGTTCTCAGCGGCAACATCGAGCGCATGGGCATTGCGAACGCGCTGGTGCTCAATGAACACCCGGCAAACCTCGCGCGCCGGTTTCCCGGCTGGTTTGACCGGATCCTGGTCGACGCACCCTGCTCCGGAGAGGGCATGCTCCGCAAGCACGAGGCTGCGGGCGAGGACTGGAGTCCTGAGACGGTTGCCATGTGCGCCAACCGCCAGGCGGAGATTCTGGATTCCGCCGCCTCCATGCTCCGTTCCGGCGGCAGGCTGGTCTACTCGACCTGCACCTTTTCCCCGGAAGAGAACGAAGGAACGGTCGCGGCCTTCCTCCGCCGTCATCCGGAGTTCTCCGTGGAACAGACGGATGCGCCGTGGTTTGCCCCCGGCAGACCGGAGTGGGTCAGCGGCGGGGGAGAGGAGCTGCGGAACACTTTCCGCCTGTGGCCGCACCGTATGCTGGGCGAAGGCCACTTTGCGGCTGTCCTGCGCCGTGCAGAAGGGCAGTCCGCGGAGCTTCCGGCGGAATCTTCTGCAAAAATCCCTGCAGAATGTCTGGAACTGTTTCGCAATCTCGGCGTCTCAATGCCGGAAGGAGCCGTTCTGCTCTGGGGAGACCACGTTTTTCTGGCGCCTGTCGGGACGCCGCGCCTGGCCGGGCTGAAGGTCGTCCGTCCCGGTCTCGAGCTTGCGCAGCTGCGCAAGGGACGGGCCGAGCCTGCGCACGCACTGGCGCTCTGGCTGCACGAAGCCGCCTCCATGCGCGAGCTCACCATGGACGAGGCTGCGTCCTATCTGCGCGGAGAAACGGTCGCAGCATCAGCCTCCGGCTGGACCCTTGTCCGGGTCTGCGGACTCAGCCTCGGCTGGGGAAAGGGGAGCGCCGGGACCCTCAAAAATCACTATCCGAAGGGACTGCGCGCCGTCAGATAAAACGCATCTGCATGGGCTTTCGCACCCGGACGGCAGACCCGATCCCACGGAGGAAGCGCAGAAACGATTCTGGTACTTTACAATTCGAGCTGTCTGTGCTATAATAACTCAGTTATGATCCGGAGATTCAGACTTCTCTTTCCATAAAGGAGATCAGATACATGGTCAAGTATGTTATTCACGGGGGCAATCCGCTGCGCGGAACCGTGCAGATCAGCGGCGCAAAGAATGCGGCAGTCGGTATTCTTCCGGCAACGCTGCTCGTAAAGGGCAATTGCCGCATTGAAAACGTCCCCGATATTTCCGATATCCGCCTTCTGCTCCAGATCCTTGACGAGATGGGCGCGACGATCCGCCGCCTGTCTGCAAACGTGATCGAGGTGGACTGCACGCACGTGCGCGATTCCGTCGCGCCGATCGAGCTGGTCCGCCGCATCCGTGCTTCCTATTACCTGATCGGCGCGCAGCTCGGCCGTTTCGGCCATGCGAAGGTTGCCCTTCCCGGCGGCTGCAATTTCGGCCCGCGCCCGATCGACCAGCATATCAAGGGCTTCGAGGCCATCGGCGCGGCGGTTGAGCTCAACAACGGCTACGTCTGTGCCACTGCGCCGGATACCGGACTTGTCGGCGCGCGTGTGAACCTCGACGTGGTATCCGTCGGCGCGACGATGAACATCATGATCGGCGCCGTGCTCGCAAACGGCACGACCTACATCGAAAACGCGGCGAAGGAGCCCCATATCGTCGATCTGGCAAACTTCCTCAACGCGATGGGCGCCAAGATCTCCGGCGCCGGCACCGACGTTATCAAGATCCGCGGCGTGCGCTCGCTCCACGGCGGAAGCTACTCCATCATCCCCGACCAGATCGAAGCCGGGACCTACATGGCCGCTGCCGCTGCAGCCGGCGGAGACGTCACGGTGCAGAATCTGATCCCGAAGCACATGGAGTGCATCACGGCGAAGCTTCGTGAGATGGGCGCGAAGATCACAGAATATGAGGACGCGATCCGCGTTGTCTCCAACGGCAGGCTCCGCAGAGCCAACGTCAAGACGCTGCCCTATCCCGGATTCCCGACGGATATGCAGTCGCAGATCGGCGTCTGCATGGCTGTTGCCCGCGGCACCAGCATCATCACCGAGGGCATCTATGACAACCGCTTCCGCTACTGCGCCGAGCTCAACCGGATGGGCGCGTCGATTCAGGTCGACACCAAGGTCGCGGTGATCGACGGCGTGGAGAAACTCCACGGCTGCGCAGTCAAAGCCTGTGATCTGCGAGCCGGCGCCGCAATGGTCATTGCCGGCCTGGCAGCGGACGGCACCACGACGGTAGAAGACGTTCATTATATTGAACGCGGCTATGAGTCGATGGTGGAAAAGCTCCGCGCGATCGGCGCGGACATCACCCGGATCGAAACTCCGGATCAGGAAAAGACACGTTCTGCGGGCTGATACCGGTACCATTTCTTCGTGTGCGGGCTGTTTGCCCGCACATGGAATTCCGGTCAGTCCATGTCCCGCAATCAAAGCTGAAATACAGGGAGAAACCATTATGGAAAATCAAACGCAAGATTCGCGCCGGACCTGGCAGAATCCTGCGGGCGCAAGGCCCGCTTCGAATGACCTGCAGTCGGCGCTCAACGACTATGAGCGGTATTCAGGCCGCTCTGCCCGTCCCGATGATCCGAGGCAATCGCAGGCGGGGCAGCCTGCCCAGAGAAGCAAAGCCGGACACGCCCGCAATAAGCGTCATGCCCGGCCCATCCCGCCCTGGGTTCTGGTCGTCTTCTGCCTGCTCTATGACACCTATCTCTTCCATGCATGGACCCAGGAGCAGATCCCCTTCGGCAGATGGTTCGGCATCGTGCTCTTTGCGATCGCGTTTGCTCTGCTCTTCGCGCTGATTGCCACGATCTCAAAAAACCGCACAGTTCATCTGGTCCTCGCGCTGTTTGTCGTGGCCTTCTGGGCGTTCATGTTCCTGCTCGAGTACTTTATCTGGGACTCCTTCAAGTTCTACTTCACAGTCGAAGACATTATCACGGGCTCTGGCAACGCCGGGCAGTCCGACTTCTCGGCGCGTATGACCGGGTTGATATTAAAGGGCTTCTGGCGCATCCTGCTCTATATCCTTCCGATCGTGCTCTGGTTTTTGGCCAACCGCTTTCTGCGGCTTCCCAAAATCAAGACGCGCGGCATGCGACGCCACCTTGCCTATGGCGGCCTGCTGGCCCTGATCGCTGCGCTGTTTTATGCGCTTTCGATCTCTCCTGAGGCTTCCAAGCTGACCGACGCCTACAACTTCACGGAGGCGGCCGACAGCTTCGGCCTCCCGGTCGCACTTGCCCGCCAGGAGATCAACGGCGGCATGGCGACAGGCGATCCGCTCGCAGTCGGGGATATCACCGGGACGCACGAGTGGGATGCTGTGCCGACCAATCCGTCGCCTGACGATCCCTCTGAGATCGTGACCGATCCGAGCGGCTCCGAGATCCCCACCGAGACGCAGAGACCGGAACCGGATCACCCCTACAGCGTCATGTCGATCGACTTCCAGAAGCTGATCGAATCCGCGAAGTCTGAGCGCGTGCAGAAGCTGCACAAGTACGTCTACTCCCTGACGCCCTCCCGGACGAACGAGATGACCGGCCTGTTCAAGGGCAAGAACCTGATCTTCATCAGTGCAGAGGGCTTTGCGAAGGAACTGATCCGCGAGGATCTGACGCCGACTCTCTATCGGATGTACACCAAGGGCATCACGATCTCCGACTATTACCAGCCCGCCTGGGGCGGCAGTACTTCCACCGGCGAGTTCTCCAATCTGACCGGTCTGGAGCCTGCCGACGCGGTGAAATCCATCATGGAAACGGTTGGACACAACATGTATTTCACGATGGGCAACCAGCTGATGAGGCTCGGCTATTTCTCCCGCGCCTACCACAACAACGACTACACCTACTATCACCGTGACCAGACCCATGAGAACCTCGGCTACGAGAAGTTCATCGGCATGGGCAACGGCATGGAGGAGGGCGTGAAGAAGCGCTGGCCGGAGAGCGATCAGGAGATGATCAACTTCACGGTCAAGCAGTACATCGACAAGCAGCCCTTCAGCATCTACTATATGACGGTCTCCGGACACGGTCTCTATTCCTGGCAGGGCAACTCCATGTCCTACCTGCACAAAGACGAGGTTCAGGATCTGCCCTATGACGACACGCTCAAGGCCTTCTTTGCATGCAACCTTGAGGTCGAGTACGCCATGCACGACCTGATTGCTGCCCTTGAGGAGGCGGGGATCGCGGACGATACCGTGATCGTGCTGACGGCGGACCATTATCCCTACTGCCTGGAAAAGAGCGATACCTGGGGCACGACGAAGGACTATCTCAGCGAGCTCTACGGCTATCAGGTCACCGACTGCTTTGGCCAGGACCACAACGCCCTGCTGATCTGGAGCGGCTGCATCGAGGACAAGGGCTACCACGTGGACACCCCGGTCTACAGTCTGGACATCGTCCCTACGCTCTCCAACCTCTTCGACGTGGAATGGGATTCCCGTCTGCTGCCCGGCCGCGACATTTTCTCCGACGCCGAGCCGCTGGTGCTCTGGCCCAACTGCAGCTGGAAGACCGACCTCGGCAGCTACAACGCCAAGACTGGCAAGTTCACGCCTGTGGAAGGCGCCGAGATCCCGGATGGCTACAAAGAGCGCATTGATGCGATCGTCCGCCAAAAGATCCGCTTCTCTGACGAGGTGCTCGATCTGGATTATTATGATATTCTCTTCGGCTGACCCGCGTCTTCCCGCAATCATACAAAAAAAGGAACCGGCTGATATTCAGCCGGTTCCTTTTGTCAGCAATTCGATTTCTTCATCCCGCAGGTACCGCCACTGGCCGGGCAAAAGGCGATCGTCAAGCGTCAGTCCGCCGATCGACAGCCGCTTGAGATAGAACACATGCCCGCCTGCCGCCTTGACGATCAGCTTGACCTCGTGCTTTCTGCCCTCTCGGATCGCAAGATACCCCCTGGTCACCGGCCTTCCGGCGTTTTTCATCAGGTGATCGTGTTCCTTGGGCGGCAGCAGCGCCTCGCAGGCGCCGATGGTCGTGTAGCCTTCCAGCCTGGCGCGGGAGGGCAGTGAGACGTTGTCCCGGCTTCCAAGCATGACGCCGCCCTCCATCTTCGCGAAGGCCGCCTCGTCCAGACGCCCGAAGGCATAGAAATAATAGAGCTTTTCCACGCCGCGCTCCGGCAGCAGGAGCGCCCGGTCGAGCATGCCGTCGTCTGTCAGCAGCAGCAGACCTTCCGTGTCGAGATCGAGCCGTCCGACCAGGTGCAGATCCTGCAGCTCCGGCGGCAGCAGGTCCATCACAGTCGGGAAAAACCGGTCCGAGCGCGCGGACAGGTATCCCTTCGGTTTGTTGAGCATGATCACCCGCCGCATAGCTGCCACCTCTTTCTGTCGATCCTGAAATGCGAGAGTCATTATACAGAATCCAACGGCATTCCGCAAGAGAAGACGTAAAATTTTCTTTGCATATCCGGAACGCCTATGCTATAATCAAATTACGGTACACCCGGGGTCGTGGATTGCCCCGGATTTCAGAAACCACGGAGATCGAGCCATGGAACAAAACCTGTATGAACTGTTTTCCCGGGCAATGCCCGGTCTGGAGATCCGGCAAAACGAACCGCTCAGCCGGCATACCTCTTTCCGCGTCGGCGGGCCGGCGGAGCTGCTGCTCTGCCCGAAATCGGAGACGGAGCTTGCCCGGATCCTGCGCCTGTGCCGTGAGCGGGAGATCCGCCCGGTGATCCTTGGCGGCGGAACGAACGTCCTTGCGCCGGATGACGGCGTAGCCGGCGTTGTGCTTTCCACGAAATGCCTCCGGGACCTCCGCCTGACCGGCGAGACGGAACTGCGTGCGCAGTGCGGCGTGACGCTGTCCCGTCTTGCCATGCTGGCCTGTCGGCACGGTCTGAGCGGCCTCGAGTTCGCCCAGGGCATCCCCGGCACGGTCGGCGGCGGCCTGTATATGAACGCCGGCGCCTTCGGCGGCGAGATGGCGGATGTCGTCGCTTCCGCACGGGTCATGGATTCAGACGGAAGCGTGCACGAGCTCTTCCTGCCGGAAATGGACCTGTCCTACCGCAAAAGCGGGTTTATGGGGCGCGACTGTCTGATCCTCTCGGCCAAATTCCGCCTCCGTCCCGGCGACCCGGCGGAGATCGGCGCCCGGATGCGCGAGTTCGCGGAAAAACGCCAGGCCAGCCAGCCGCTCGACAAGCCGTCTGCCGGCTCTACGTTCAAGCGCCCGCCCAACGACTTTGCCGCCAAGCTGATCCAGGAGGCCGGCCTGAAGGGCTTCCGCATCGGCGACGCCGCCGTCTCCGAAAAACACGCCGGCTTTGTCGTCAACCTCGGTCACGCGACGGCCTCGGAGATTCTCTGCCTGATGGACCGTGTGCGCGAGGAGGTCCTTGCAAAGTTCGGAGTCCTGCTCGAGCCCGAGGTGCGCATCTGGAAACGGGAGGAGACGAAATGAGCGGCTACACTCTGATCTCCTTCGGCTACCGCTACGGCCTGCCCGCGGAGGCAGACCTGGTCTTCGACACCCGCGGCCTGCCTAACCCCTTTTATGTGCCGGAGCTCCGGGAAAAGACCGGTCTGGACGCAGAGGTTCGGAGCTACGTGTTTTCCGTGCCGGAGAGCGAGGCCTACCTTTCCGCGATCCTGGAGGTCCTTCGCCTCCGCCTGGTTCTGTTTGAGCAGTGGAACAGCCCGCTGCGTCATCCGCTGACGGTGGCCGTCGGCTGCACGGGCGGCCGTCACCGCTCTGTCAGCATGACCGTCCGCCTGGCCGAGGCCCTGCAGGCGCAGGGCGTTCCCGTCACGGTTTTCCACCGGGACGTCGCCCGAACGCAGGACGCATAAAACCCGTACGTTCAATTTTACGCAAACCGCGGCCTGCGGTTCGCTTCTGAGGTGAGACGAATGTCTTTTTCTGCCAATACCAAAGCCGAACTCTGCCGGGACAAGCTGCAGAAAAAATGCTGCACTCTTGCCGAAGCCTGCGGCGTTCTGCTCTACTGCGGCACGGTCACGCCGGAGCTGATCCGGATCGTGACGGAGAGCGAAACCTTTGCTGCCCGTCTGCCCAAGCTCTTTTTCCGGGCCTTCCGCGTGGAGTTTGACGAGATCCAGAACGCGGCCAAGAGCAGCTTCCTGATCACGGACTCTGCCAAGATCCGCACGATCTTTTCCGCCATCGGCTACAGCCCCGAGATCAGCATCACGCTGCACGTCAACTATTCCCTGCTGGAGAATGACTGCTGCCGCAGATCCTTTCTGCGCGGCGCCTTCCTGTGCGGCGGCTCGGTGACAGACCCCGAAAAACGCTATCATCTGGAGCTCTCCACGAACCGCCGAAAGGTCAGCCTCGAGACGCTCAGTCTCCTGCTTGACCTCGGCTTCCAGCCGAAGGATACGATCCGCAACGCCAGCAGCATCCTCTATTTCAAGCAGAGCGAGGCGATCGAGGATTTCCTCGCCTACCTCGGCGCGCCGGTTGCCTCAATGGAGATTGCCGAGGCGCGGATCGAAAAAGAGATGAAGAACAAAATCAACCGGATTGTCAACTGCGACACCGCAAACACGTCCAAGATCGTGGAGGCTGCGCAGACGCAGATTGCGGCGATCCGCCGTCTGGAGGCGCTCGGGGTTTTGGAGACCCTGCCGGAAAAGCTGCGCCAAACTGCTCAGCTGCGGGTGGAAAACCCCGAATCCAATCTGACGGAGCTTGCCACTCTGTTTGATCCGCCGCTGACGAAATCCGCCCTGAACCACCGCCTGCGCAAGCTCACGGAGCTCGGAAAGGAGGAAGCGTAATGGCCTTCGTCCATCTGCATCTGCATACCGAATACAGCCTGCTCGACGGCGCCTGCCGCATCGGCAGGCTGATGGACCGCGTGAAGGAGCTCGGTCAGACGGCAGTCGCCATCACCGACCACGGCGTTATGTACGGCGTGATCGATTTCTACAAGGCCGCGAAGGCAGCCGGCGTAAAGCCGATCATTGGCTGCGAGGTCTACGTCGCCCCGCGCACGATGGCAGACAAGGTCCACGGCGTGGACCGCGAAAGCGCCCACTTGGTTCTGCTCTGCAAAAACGAGACCGGCTACCGCAACCTGAGCTACATGGTCTCAATGGGCTTCCTTGAGGGCTTCTACGGCAAGCCGCGCATTGATATGGACCTGCTGCGCGAGCACGCGGACGGCCTGATTGCGCTCTCTGCATGTCTCGCCGGCGCGATTCCGCGCAGGCTCCGGATGGATGATTACGATGGCGCGAAGCAGATCGCGCTGGAATACAGCAGTATCTTCGGCCCGGACAATTTCTATCTCGAGCTGCAGGACCACGGCCTGCCCGAGCAGGCAAAGGTCAACCCGATGCTGCTGCAGCTCTCCCGGGAGACTGGCCTGCCGCTGGTCGTCACGAACGACGCCCACTATCTGCGCCGCGAGGACGCCGTTATGCAGGACGTCCTGCTCTGCATCCAGACCGGCAAGACCGTCGACGAGCCCAACCGCCTGAAGTTCGCCACCGACGAATTCTACGTCAAGTCGGAGGAGGAGCTTCGCGCGCGCTTCCCGCAGTTGGACGAGGCCTTCGAGAACACGGCGAAGATCGCGGAGCGCTGCAACGTCGAATTTGAGTTCAACCACTACCATCTGCCGCATTTCCAGACCCCGGACGGCTCGGAATCCCTCGATTACTTCCGCCGGATGTGCCGCGAGGGCTTTGCCGAGCGCTATGCGGACCCGCCGCAGGAATACCGCGACCGACTTGCTTACGAGATGGGAGTCATCGAGCGGATGGGCTATGTGGACTACTACCTGATCGTTGCCGATTTCATCCGCTGGGCAAAGGAGCACGGCATCCCGGTCGGACCGGGCAGAGGCTCCGGCGCCGCCTCCATTGCGGCATACTGTATGCACATCACCGAGGTCGACCCGATGCAGTATGCCCTCATTTTCGAGCGCTTCCTGAATCCCGAACGCGTCTCTATGCCGGACTTTGATACCGACTTCTGCCAGGAGCGCAGGGGAGAGGTCATCGACTACGTGACCCGCAAATACGGCAAGGACAAGGTTGCCCAGATCGTGACCTTCGGCACCATGGCAGCCCGCGGCGCCGTGCGCGACGTCGGCCGCGCGCTCAACATGACCTATGCCGAAGCGGACGCAGTCGCAAAGGCCATCCCGAACGAGCTGCACATGACCCTGGAGCTGGCGCTGACCAAGTCGCCCAAGCTCAAGGAGATGTACGATGGCGACCCGAAGGTGAGGAAGCTTATCGACACCGCAATGGCGATCGAGGGCATGCCGCGCAACACCTCCACCCATGCCGCCGGCGTTGTGATCACAAGTCGGCCGGTTTCAGATTACGTCCCGCTCGCCCGAAACGACGATACGATCGTCACCCAGTACACGATGACGACGATCGAGGAGCTTGGCCTGCTCAAAATGGACTTCCTCGGCCTGCGCAACCTGACCGTCATAGACGACGCGGAGCGCGAGATCCGCAAGACAGTCCCCGGCTTCTCGGTCAAGAACGTTCCGGATAATGACCCGGAGACCTTCGCCATGCTGGGCGAGGGACGCACCTCCGGCGTCTTCCAGCTCGAATCCACGGGCATCACCGGCGTCTGCGTCCAGATGAAGCCTCAGTCGATCGAGGATATGACGGCCATTGTCGCCCTCTACCGCCCCGGTCCGATGGAGTCGATCCCCAAGTTCATCGAGGGAAAATTCCACCCGGAGCGCACGACCTATCTGACGCCTCAGCTCAAGCCGATCCTGAATGTCACCTACGGCTGCATGGTCTATCAGGAACAGGTGATCGAGATTTTCCGCAAGCTCGGCGGCTACACGCTCGGTCAGGCGGACAACATCCGCCGCGCGATCTCCAAAAAGAAGATGAAGATCATCACCCAGGAGGAGGAGACCTTCGTCCACGGCGATCCGGAGCGCGGCATCCCCGGCGCAGTGGCGAACGGCGTCAGCGAGGAGGCCGCCCGCGCGATCTACAAGCAGATCTTCGATTTTGCCAACTACGCCTTCAATAAGGCCCACGCGGTCTGCTACGCCGTCGTCAGCTATCAGACGGCGTACCTGAAATGCCACTATCCGCTGCAGTACATGGCCGCCCTGATGACCTCGATGCTCTCGGATACCGCGAAGGTCGCGGGCTATATTTCCGACGCCCGGGACATGGGCATCCGCCTGCTTCCGCCGGATGTGAACCACTCGGAGGACGTCTTCACCGTCGAGGACGGCGGGATCCGCTTCGGTCTCGGCGCGGTCAGGAACATCGGCCGCGGCGTGATCCGGGAGATGACAGCCGAGCGCGAGGCGAACGGTCCTTTCCGCACGCTCACGGATTTCTGCGAGCGCATGGCAAAGACCGATCTCAACAAGCGCGCGCTGGAAAACCTGATCCGCTGCGGCGCGCTGGACTGCTTCAGCCTGCACCGGAGCCAGCTTCTGCAGATGTATGATTCCGTTCTGACGTGGCTCTCCAACCGCAGCAAGCGCAACCTGAGCGGCCAGGTCAGCTTCTTCGACGACCTGGACGCGGAGGAGGACTTCCGCGCAAAGCCGCCCGAGATCCCAGAGCTCTCGCCCAGCGAGCTTCTTGCCGGCGAGAAGGAGACGACCGGCCTGTATATCAGCGGCCACCCGATGGATCAGTACCGCAAGGCGCTCCGCAGGACCTCCGCCGCGCCGATCGAGCGCGTCACGGGCGAGGACGCCGACTTCAATGACGGCGACAGCGTCACGGTCGCCGGAGTGATCCAGGCGTTTTCAACCAAGACGACCCGCAGCAATACCCTCATGGCCTATGTGACGCTGGAGGATGATACCGCGTCGGTCGAGTGCCTGGTTTTTGCCTCCACGCTCAGCCGCGTCGAGCCGATCCTGCAGCCGGGCACGGCGGTCGCCATTGAGGGCAGGGTCTCCATTCGCGACGAGAAGGCGGCGCAGCTGATCGTCAACTCTGTCACGCCGATGGAGGATTACCTGGCGCAGGGCAGAGCGCAGCAGCTCCGTCTGGGCCAGGTCTCCGACGCCGGGAAGATCTATCTCAAGCTCCCTTCGGAGGACAGCCTGGAATACTGCAAGACCCGCGCGATCCTGAACATGTTCCCGGGCTCCGTTCCGGTCGTGCTCTATTTCGCCGATACCCGCGTCCGCCGCGGCACGACCTGCACGCCGGAGGCTGTCATGCTCATAGAGCTCCGGAGTCTGCTCGGCGAGGATTCGGTCGTGGAGAAGTGACGGACCGCACGCGTCCGATTCTCCCCGAAAAGGATTACAAAACCGTGAAATAATTCAAAAAACATCTACACTTTTCCGGCTGCTTGTGTTATACTGTAGCCTGAACGATTATGGATTGTAACCGCAGTGTAATTATTGATCCAAGCCTGGAAGGAGGGACTGCATGAAGGGCAAACGGTGGGTCATCGGCCTGATGACCTGTTTTCTGATGTTCCTGACAGGCTGTCTCTCCGTCGGCAGCGAGAACTTCTACGCGCTGCCGCAGCGTTCGGAGAAGTACCGGGATCTGCAGGCCGCCGTAGAGCGCGCCATGGGCAGCGGCGTGTATGCCGCCCCGGTCTCCGGCTCCAACCGTCAGGCAATCCAACAGGCAGATCTCGACGGCGACGGCAGGGAAGAAGCGCTGGTTTTCTGCAGGATCGGCACGGAGCATCCGCTGAAGGTCCTGATCCTCAAGCGGACCGAGGAGGACTACCGCCTCGTCTGCACCATCGAGGGCGACGGCAGCGCGTTCGACAGCGTTCAGTACGCGCAGATCGACGGCGCGCCGGGCCAGGAGCTGCTGCTCTCCCGCCGCATCAGCGATCAGGTGCAGCAGTCCCTGACGGTCTACAAGCTGAAAGACAATGCGCCGGTTGAGCTGATGAGCTCCAGCTATTCCGCTTACACGCTGGTCGATATGGACAGCGACAACTGCACGGACGTCTTCCTGCTTGGCACGAATCCGGAAGGTCCGGTCGGCTTCGCCGACCTCTACCGCTGCCGAGACGGCGTGATGCAAAAGGACGTCGAGGCGAATCTCTCCACCCCCGCAGAATCGGTCAAACGCATGATCACAGGCTGCGTATCGTCCGGCGTTCCGGCGGTGTTCGTTGCCAGCGCCTATGATGAAAACAGTCTGATCACCGACGTCTTCACGCTTCGGAACAACATCTTTGCGAACATCTCCCAGAACGCGGAAAGCGGGCAGAGCTCGCAGACGGTTCGCAATTATTTCGTATACAGCACCGACATCGACAATGACGGCGTGATCGAGATGCCGAACACGGTCCCGCTCACGGAACTGCCGGAGGACGAGGCCTCACAGGGCCAGTATCGGATCACCTGGTACAATCTCGGTGTGGACGGCAAGCGCACGGACAAGATGAGCACCTATCACAACTATGCCGAGGGCTGGTTTTTCTACCTGCCCGAGGACTGGTGCAGCAGCCTTGCGGTAACCCGCGAGGACATTGCCGACGGCAAGAGCGGGGTCTGCTTCTGCTCGGTCTCTGCGGACGGCACGCGGTCCAATCTCCTGACGGTTGCTTCCTTTACCGGGCAGGACGCAGAAAAGCAGATCTCCGCGGCGGGATTCTTTGTGATCACCATCCGCGGCGACGCCTTCTTTGCGGGCAAACTTGCCAGATTCTCCACGCTCACGAAAGACGACGTGATCGCACGGTTCAAACAAATCTCTCCGGATCTGCTGCCGGAGACCAACGGATAGAAAAAACCGCATCCTCCGGTTCGTTCCGGGGAGAAAGGCTGAAGGATTATGAAAAAAGTACTGATCTTAGAGGATGAAGTCAGCATTCGCAGCTTCGTGGTGATCAATCTGCGCCGCGCCGGATACGAGGCGATCGAAGCCGGAACAGGCATGGAGGCGCTCGAGCGTCTGCGTGAAAACCCGGACATCGGCGTAGCGATCCTGGATATCATGCTGCCGGACATCGACGGCTTTGAGGTCTGCCGCAACATCCGCGCGACGAACAAGGTCATCGGCATCATTATGCTCACGGCCCGCACGCAGGAGATGGACAAGGTGACCGGCCTGATGACCGGTGCGGACGACTACGTCACGAAGCCCTTCTCTCCGGCAGAGCTGACCGCGCGCATCGACGCGCTCTATCGCCGCATCGGCGGGGATGTGAGCAATGACGCAGAAGTCCTCAGCCAGGGACCGTTCGTTCTGAACACCCGCAACCGCACCCTGGAGAAGAACGGCCAGCGCATCAAGCTGACGCAGGTCGAGTATGCGATCATGAAGCTCTTTATGCAGAACGCCGGCCGCGCGCTCTCCCGCGAGGATATCCTGACCAGCGTCTGGGGCAGGGACTACGACGGCGAGCTCAAGATTGTCGACGTCAATATCCGCCGGCTGCGCATCAAGATCGAGAACGACACGGCAAATCCGACCTTTATCACCACTGTCTGGGGCTTCGGCTACAAATGGGGTGCCTGATCCATGAGCGAACCCGAAAATGAAAAAAAGAAACTGAAAAAGCAGAAAAAAAACAAGGATCCGCTTAAGGATCCCAAACAGAAGGATCAGCCGAAGAAAAAACAGAAGAAGGGCATGGACGGCATTCGCCAGCGCTGGTTTAAGAACATCCTTTCTCTTGTGGCTGCAGTGGTCATCATCGCGGGCATCGCGTTCACACTGGCAAACGGCATGTACACCTATTCCGCGATGCGCTCCGGCCTTGAGGCCGAAGCCAACACCACCACTGCCTTCCTCCGGAATTATCTGGACCTCGACTTCAACGAGTGCTATTCCTCCTGCGTTCTTCTGGTCCGGAACTATGAGAACAAGGACAAGCTGGAACTTCAGTTTGTCGACGAGCAGGGCAACGTGGTCGCCTCGTCCTACGGCCTGTTCGCGGATGAGCGCGTCGAGACGAATGAGATTTCCGAGGCGCTCTCCACGCGGAGCACGGTCTATTTTGTGGGTCGGAATCCTGCGACAGACGAGCGCATCATGTCCGTGTCGACGCCGCTGATCTATTCCGACGGCCGCGTCATCGGCGTGCTTCGCTTTGTCACCGCGACCCGGACCGCCGACCGCTACATCCTTCTGACGCTGCTGGTCGCGCTGGGCTTTGTCGCGACGGTCGTGCTGATCGTTTATCTCAGCAGCCGCCTGTATTTCAAGTCCATTCTTGTTCCGGTCTCGGAGATCACCGAGACTGCCAAACGGATCGCCAGCGGCAGCTACGGCGTTCAGATCCAGAAAAAGTTCGACGATGAGATCGGCGAGCTCGCCGATACGATCAACGACATGTCGAACAAGATCAGCCAGACCGAGCGGATGCAGTCGGAGTTCGTCTCCTCTGTCTCCCACGAGCTGCGCACCCCGCTGACGGCGATCACCGGATGGGGTGAGACCCTGATGGAGGGCGACGCTGGGCCGGAGGAAACGAAGCGCGGCATCACGATTATTCTGCGTGAGGCCAAGCGCCTGACCTCCATGGTCGAGGAGCTTCTGGAATTCACGCGCATGCAGGACGGCCGGTTCACGCTGAACGTCCGCCAATGCGATCTGCGTGCGGACTTTGAAGATATGATCTTCATGTACGGCAGCCGCCTCAAGCAGGAGGGCATCGAACTGGAGTATCACGACAGCGACGAGGACATCCCCGAGATCTCCTGCGATCCGGAGCGCATGCGCCAGGTCTTCCTGAATATCCTCGACAACGCCGCCAAGCACGGCGGCGAGGGCAAGAAGATCACGGCGGAAATGCGCCGCGAGGGGAATGAGATCGTCACCCGCATCCGCGACTTCGGCCCCGGCATCCCCGTCGAGGAGCTGCCGCACGTTAAAAAGAAGTTCTACAAGGGAAGCTCGAAGGTCCGCGGCTCCGGCATCGGCCTTGCCGTCTGCGAGGAGATCGTCACGATGCACGGCGGCAAGCTTGACATCGGAAACGCGGAGGGCGGCGGCTGCATCGTCACGGTCCGCCTGCCGATCGAGGCCTGAGCCATCTTTGAACCGGCGTCCTGCGTGCGAGCTTTTTCTGCCCGGCTGCGGAGCCGATCCTCTGTCAGCAGCCGCGCAAATGTAAGATAAGGAGTTAGTATCCATGGCAAAAGAATCCTGCCAGGTAAAGGAACAATTCAAAACCATGATCGGCGGACAGGCGCTGATCGAAGGCATCATGATGCGAGGGCCGGAGAAAATGGCAGTCGTCGTCCGCAGCCAGAAGGACGGCCTGGTTCAGAAGGTCGATCCGGTCAAAAAGAAAACCGGCTTTCTGGCCTGGCCGATGATCCGCGGCGTCGTCAACTTCTCCGATTCCATGATCTCGGGCGTGAGGTCCCTGATGTGGTCGGCGGAGAAATCCGGAATGGACGCGGAGGCAGAGCAGGAGACGGCCGAGCCGTCCAAGCTGGACAGGTGGCTGGAAAAGAAGCTCGGCAGCGAGAAATTCATGTCTGCCCTGATCACGTTTTCCGTCATCCTCGGCGTTGCCTTCTCGGTTTTCATGTTTTTCCTGATCCCGATCCTGCTCGGCGACGTCTTCCAGCG
The DNA here is from genome assembly GCA_017425545.1 of Oscillospiraceae bacterium. Taxonomy (GTDB): domain Bacteria; phylum Bacillota; class Clostridia; order Oscillospirales; family Oscillospiraceae; genus JAFRPC01. The sequence goes on from JAFPFL010000036.1 coordinate 19,364, forward strand.
CCTGACCGGCTGCAGCATCGTCGTGCAGCACCTGTTTGAGGGCTTCTGCCGCCTCGCAATCTTCCTGGTATACATGTTCCTGGTATCCAGGCTCAAGGACATGAAGCGGATCTTTTCCTACCATGGCGCCGAGCATAAGACGATCCGCTGCTATGAGGCGAAGCTGCCTCTGACCGTTGAGAACGTCCGGAAGATGTCCCGCAAGCATCCCCGCTGCGGCACCAGCTTCCTGTTTGTGATCATGGCGCTTTCGATCCTCATCTTCACAGTCCTGTCCTATGTGCTCAACGCCCTGATCCCCGCGCTTGTCACCCTGCAGAACCAGAATAAGCTGCTTTATAACCTGCTGATGATGGGGATCAAGATCCTTGTGATGCTGCCGCTCGTTGTCTCGATCGGCTATGAGATCAACCGCTTTGTCGGCCGGCATGACAACTGGTTCACCCGGATCCTGACCGCCCCCGGCATGTGGTTCCAGCGTTTTACCACCAATGAACCGGACGACTCGATGATTGAGGTCGCCATTGAGGCGGTCAACCTTGTGATTCCGGAGCAGGAGGGGGCGGACATATGGTAAAGACCTACGCGGATCTCTACCTGGACGCGCGAAAGGCAATGCTGCCGACGGACGGAATGTACGCGGCCAATATGGCGCGGGAGCTGCTCTGCGCAGCCTCCGGAAAGACGCCTGAGCAGATCATTGCCGACCGAAGCCTCTATGCCTCCGAGGAGATCTGCGTCCGAACGGAAAACTACGTCCGGCGTCACCTCGCAGGCGAGCCGATCGCCTATATCCTCGGCCAGTGGGACTTCTACGATATGACGCTAACGGTCACCCCGGACGTTCTGATCCCGCGGGATGACACGATGGCGGTCACGGACCTTGCAATCAAAAAAGCGCTCTTTCTGGAGCAGAATCCCAGAATTCTGGATCTCTGCACAGGCTCGGGCTGCATCGGCCTGGCAATCGCGAGACGCGTCCACGACGCGAAGCTTACCCTCGCCGACGTTTCGCCGGAGGCGCTTAGGATCGCGAAAAAGAACGTGGCGGATCTCCGGCTCGGCGGCCGCGTGAGCTGCGTCAACGTCGACGTCCGCAAGCCGGCAGCGCCGTTCCTCGGAAAATTCGATCTGATCGTCTCCAACCCGCCCTATGTCACCTCGGCGGACTTCGAACGGCTCGACGCCTCCGTGCGGGATTACGAGCCGCGCCTGGCGCTTGACGGCGGCCGGGACGGTCTGGAGTTCTACCGGGCGATCGTAAAGAATTTCACAGACGCGCTTCGCCCCGGCGGCTATCTCGCGCTGGAATTCGGACAGGGGCAGGAGAACGCGGTCTGCGAAATCCTGCACCGTGCGGATTACGACGTTCTGGAGCTTCGGGAGGACAATTCCGGCATCACCCGTGCTGTGCTCGCCAGGCACGGCCAGAGCGAGGAGCCGGAAGCCTGAGACCCGAATTTGGGACAGTAAAACAGATATACTATGATCATCCTGATATGAAAGAGAGGCAGCAGCAAATGGCTACCAAGAAGACGAACATGGAGACGCCTGCTCCCGCAACGGATAAAAAGAAAGCGCTGGAAACTGCGCTCCGGCAGATTGAAAAGAGCTTCGGAAAAGGCGCAGTCATGCGCATGGGCGACCATCCCGAAATGAACGTCGAGGCGATCCCGACCGGCTCTCTGGCTCTGGACGCCGCGCTCGGCGTGGGCGGCGTGCCCAAGGGCAGAATCATTGAGATCTACGGACCGGAATCCTCCGGCAAGACGACGCTTGCCCTGCACATTCTGGCGGAAACCCAGAAGCTGGGCGGCGAGGTCGCGTTTGTCGACGCCGAGCACGCGCTCGATCCGGTCTATGCCAAGGCGATCGGCGTGGATATTGATTCCCTGCTTCTTTCCCAGCCCGACACCGGCGATCAGGCCCTGGAGATCACCGACGCCCTCGTGCGCTCCGGCGCGGTGGACGCCGTTGTCGTCGACTCCGTCGCAGCCCTCGTGCCGCGTCAGGAGATCGAAGGCGAGATGGGCGACACCTTTGTGGGGCTGCAGGCCAGACTGATGTCGCAGGCGCTGCGCAAGCTTGCCGGCACGATCTCCAAGACCAACTGCGTGGTCATCTTCATCAACCAGCTCCGCATGAAGATCGGCGTAATGTACGGCAACCCCGAAACGACGACCGGCGGCAACGCGCTCAAGTTCTACGCTTCTGTCCGTCTGGACGTCCGCCGCGTGGAGAGCATCAAGGAGGGCGGCAACGTCGTCGGCAACCACGTCCGCGTCAAGGTCGTCAAGAACAAGGTTGCGCCTCCGTTCCGCCAGGCGGAATTTGACATTATGTTCGGCGAAGGCATCTCCAAGTGGGGTGAGCTTGTCGATATGGCGGTCAACTTTGAGATCATTCAGAAGGCCGGCAGCTGGTTCTCCATGAACGGCGAACGGATCGGGCAGGGCAAGGATTCGGTCAAGGCATTCTTGATGGACAACCCCGAGATCGCCGATTCGGTCGAGGAGCAGGTCCGCGCAAAGCTGCGCGAGGCGCAGCAGCGTCCGACGAGTGAGCGCACGAGCGTGGAGACCGCCGACCACGCCTCTGTCGTCAGTGCGGAAGACTTCAACGACGACTAAACCATGAAGAAGATCACGGCGGTGATCCCGCCCAAACGTCCCGGCTCGCGCACGACCGTCTGCTTTTCCGACGGCACAAGCTGGAAGCTGATTCCGCTCGTCGCGGAGGAGCAGGGGCTTTTCCCGGGCATGGAGCTCGATGACGCCGCTTTCGAGCGGATCCGGGCGGCCAACGGAGAGGCATCCGCGAAGCAGCGCGCCGTGAGGATCATTTCGGCGGCCGGCGTGACCAAGCAGGATCTCGAGCGCCGCCTGTGTCAGAAGGGCGAGCAGGCGCAGGACGCGAAGAAAGCGGTGGCCTGGCTCGACGAGCTCCATCTGATCGACGACGCGGAGACTGCACGGCAGATTGTCGCCCGCGGCGCTGCCCGCGGCTACGGCGAGAAGCGCATCAAGCAGATGCTCTTTGAAAAGCGCGTTCCCCGCGTATACTGGGAGCAGGCGCTTTCCGCCATGCCCGATCAGTCGGACGCGCTGGAGCAGTTCCTCGCATCCCGGCTCGGCGCGGAGCCGGATGAAAAAGCCCGTCGCAGCGCCGTCAGCGCCGCTGCCCGCCGCGGCTTTTCCTGGCAGGAAATATCCGCTGCGCTTGCACGGCTCGGCGCGGAGCCGGAAGACTGAACGCGCTGCCCGTTTCCGACGCGCATTTCGCTTTGATATCGGAGGTTTCTATGTCCACATCGGTTGGTTTCATTTCTCTCGGCTGTGCGAAAAACCAGATAGACTGCGAGCAGATGATGTATCTGCTCCGCGAGGCGGGCTACCGGCTTGCTCCGAAGCCGGAAGACGCCGATCTTGTCCTGATCAACACCTGCGGCTTCATCGACGCGGCAAAGAGCGAAGCGATCGACAACATCCTGCGGGCAGGCCAGTGGAAAGCTGAGGGACGGATCCGGAAGATTCTTGTTACCGGCTGCCTGGCGCAGCGCTATCAGGAGGAGATCCTCAAGGAGCTCCCCGAGGTGGACGGCATTCTAGGCACCGGAAACTACTATGACGTCGTCAGCGCAGCTGATCAGGTGATGCGCGGGGAGACGGCGGCCAGCTTCGGCTCCATCGACGCCGAGGTTCCGGAGATCTCCCGCATCGTCACGTCTCCGCGGCATTATGCCTATATCAAAATCGCCGAGGGCTGCGACAACCGCTGCGCCTACTGCGTCATCCCGTCGCTGCGCGGCCGCTATCGGAGCCGGAAGATGGAGGACGTCATCGCCGAAGCCGAATCGCTTGCCGCCCGCGGCGTCAAAGAGCTGATCGTCGTGGCGCAGGACACCTCCCGCTACGGTATCGACGTCTACCGCAAGAGAATGCTTGCGACGCTCCTGCGCGAGTTGTGCAAGATCGACGGCATCCGCTGGATCCGCGTCCACTACACCTATCCGGACGAGCTGACCGACGAGCTGATCGACACGATCGCCGAGGAACCGAAGGTCGTGAACTATCTGGACATTCCGATCCAGCATGTGAACGACGGCATCCTGCGCAGGATGAACCGCCGCGGCAACAAGCAGTATCTGGAGGCCCTCTTCCCGAAGCTGCGCGCGCGGATCCCCGGCCTGGTCATCCGCACCAGCCTGATCGCCGGACTGCCCGGGGAAGGGGAGGCGGAATTCGAGGAGCTCTGCGATTTCCTCCGGCGCCACCGCCTCGAACGGGCCGGCGCATTCCCGTTCTCGCCCGAGGAGGGAACGCCCGCCGCCCAAATGGAGCATCCGGAAGAGGAGGTCGCCGACCGCCGCGCGGCCATTATCGCGGAGCTGCAGGCGGAGATCATCGACGACTGGAACGCCGCGCACTTTGACACGACGATGGAAGTCCTGATCGACGATTGGGACGGCACCGCCTACATCGGCAGGACCTATGCCGATTCACCGGGCATCGACGGCACGATCCGATTCACATCGGAAGCAGAACATCAAATCGGTGACTTTGCAACTGTCACCATCCTCGGCGCGGAAGACGGGGAACTGATCGGCAGGGAGGCTGAATGATATGACAACAGCAAGCAAGATTACACTCGTTCGCGTTATAATGATCCCGGCGTTCATGGCGGCGTTTCTTCTGAGCCCGCGATATGGGTGGCTCCAGTGGGTCGCGCTCGGCCTGTTCATCGTCGCAAGCCTGACCGACTATGTGGACGGTCACATTGCGCGCAAGTACAACCAGGTTTCGGACTTCGGCAAATTCCTGGACCCGCTGGCGGATAAGCTGCTGGTCATCTCTGCCATGTGCATTTTCACCTGGTGGCATCTCTTTCCGGCCTGGGCGCTGATGATCGTGCTGGCCCGCGAATTTGCCGTGACCGGCCTGCGCCTGATCGCCGTCGGAAAAGGCAGAGTCATCGCGGCCGGCTGGTCCGGCAAGGTCAAGACCTTCTCCACGATGGTCGCCCTCTGCGTATGGATCGTTTTCCACGACTACTGCTGGCTCAACTGGACGATCATTCTCGTCATCGTCCTGCCCACGATCTATTCCGGCGTGGAATACTTCATCAAAAACTGGGACGTCCTTTCGCTCGGGAAGAAGAATTAACGCCCGGCCCGAAACAGGCGCCCTCTGAACAGGCATGACCTGACGCGAGCTTCTGCGGCATATGCAAATCCCCCGTTTTGCATTTGCAAAACGGGGGATTTGTCTGCCTTAGGTCAACCGTCCACGGCGACGATCATGCAGGCGCAATAGCCGGGTTCCGGCTGAAAGCAGGAGATCCGCAGGTTTTTCTGAACCTCGGAACTGTAGTCGTTCAAAATCCGGGTCGTACCATTCATCGCGACGTCCGCGTAAGGAACGATCCACTTGCGGTCTCCCTTCGGGAAGACCTCGTAGAAAGAGCGGTCAACCATCTGCTCGACGGTCAGCCCTTCCACCGGCTCCATCGCCCGGTTGCAGTAGCGGAAGACAAAGTCCACGCCGCGGCCGTCCTGGGCGAATACCAGTTCGATCGCGCAGAACGCGATCGGCGCGTTGTCCATCAGCTTGCAGCGGTCGAGCAGACCGAAGGGAAGGCTCTTGTCTTTGTCGATGGACCTGGCGGGCAGGACGCGAAGCTGTTCTGCACGGCGCTTGTGCTCGGCGGGATTTCTGCCGCGGCCGGTAAACTGCATTCCGTCAGACATGGTGTACAGTCCCTTGCCGTCAATGGAGATCACATACCTTCTGGCAACGACGATGCCCTTCTGGATGCTCCAGAAATCGCCGGCAGGGATGCAGGAGACGACAGTTTTGAGCGGGATCGGCGTGGGGATCTCCCGTTTGTCCTGCAGATGGAAGACGGTCCGCTGTCCTTCGTGGGTCAAATATAGAATATCCTCAACCTGAAACCGGTTCCGTCTGAGAATGCGAGCAACACGGTCCTGGATTTCTACAGCCATGATACAACCACCTCTCCTGTTACTATACCACAATTCGGGGGAAAGCGCAATAGCCCTATGTATGTTTTTTGTGAAATTATTCATATGTTTGATTCATAACTACGCCAGACTATCCAGGTGTCTGCGCTTCAAAGATAAAAGGGAAATCAAGATGATTTTTTTAAAATAGTGCTTGACATCTACACATTATTGTATTATAGTAGTAATACAATAATTGATGAGGAGGGATCAAATGCGGTGGGATTATCACAATGACGCACCAATCTACACCCAGCTGGTCGACCAGATCACGCGGATGATCGTCTCCGGCAGTCTTCCGCCCGGCGAGAGGCTGCCATCGGTTCGAAACTTTGCGATGGAGGCGGGCGTCAATCCGAACACCATGCAGCGCGCGCTGACGGAGCTCGAGCGAAACGGCCTGATCTACAGTCAGCGGACTTCGGGCCATTTTGTCACCGATCAGAGCGACTATCTTGAGGCTGCAAAAACCAGACTCGCTGCAGAGGCAGCAAATCAATATCTGCGGGACGTGACTGCCCTGGGTTATTCCCGGGAGGAGGCAGAGAAACTGCTGCAGTCCGTGATCCGCAACGTGGAGGAATGCAAAAATGGCGATTCTAACCTGTAACAATCTGTCGAAGCGCTATGGCAGCGTCCAGGCGCTCGACGCGATCAACGTCAACATCGAGCCGGGGCGGATTGTCGGCCTGCTCGGGCCGAACGGCAGCGGCAAGACGACACTGATCAAGCTTGCAAACGGCCTGCTGACGCCGGACAGCGGCGAGATCCTGATCGACGAGATGAAGCCCGGCCCCGAGACCAAGAAAATCGTATCCTACCTGCCGGAGCGCAATTTCCTTTCCACCTGGATGAGCGTGCGCCAGCTGCTCGATTTCTTCTGCGACTTCTACGCAGACTTCGACCGCGAGCGGGCGATGGCCATGCTTTCGAAGCTGCAGATCGACGAAAAGCAGCGCATCAAGCAGATGTCGAAGGGCACGCGCGAAAAGGTCCAGCTGATCCTGATCATGAGCCGCCGCGCAAAGCTCTATCTGCTGGACGAACCGATCGGCGGCGTAGACCCTGCGGCGCGCGATTACATCCTGCAGACCATTATCGGCAACTATGAGCCGAACGCCGCGGTCATCATCTCTACGCACCTGATCGCGGACGTGGAACAGATCCTTGACGAGGTGCTCTTCATCAATCAGGGCCACATTATCCGTCATTCACCGGTCGACGTCATTCGCGAAGAGATGGGGAAAACGGTGGATGCGCTGTTTCGGGAGGAATTCAGATGTTTTTAAAGTTACTGAAGCATGAATTTCGTGCAAGCTTCCGTCTGCTGCTTCCCATGTACGGCGGCCTTCTGCTGCTGGGACTGCTGACGCGCTTTGCTGTGCGCGTGATCGGAGACAACCGCGCGCTCACGATCATCGGCACAATGTCCATTGTCAGCTTTATCATCGCCTGCGTTGCAGCGGTGATTCTGACCATGGTTCTGATCATCATCCGCTTTTCCCGTTCCGTGCATGGGGACGAGGGCTATCTGACCAACACCCTGCCCATCGGTACGCACGGCATCATTCTCAGCCGCCTTGTGGTTGCGTTTGCCGCCCAGGTCTGTACCTTCGCGGTCGTTCTTCTCAGCATCGGCGTCGTTGCCCTGGACCAGGAAAACGTACATTCCTTTGTGCGGACGATGCACATGCTGTTCGGCGGCACAGCGGCCTCCTTCCGCACAGGCCTGCTGCGCATGGTCGGATTGATGATCGTTCAATCTCTTGCGCAGATTCTCCAGATCTTTGCGGCGATTTCCATCGGCCACAGCTTTGCCAATCATAAAAAGGGCTTCAGCGTGCTGTTCTGGTTCGTCATCTACTTCACCGAGCAGACCGTGTCCGCCGTCCTTCTGTCGGCGCTCATGACGAATCTCCTGTTCGGTTCGGCCGCCGCGGCCAATATGAGCATGTCGCAGCTCTCCGGGACGATCATTCTGCTTTCTGTCATTGAGAAGCTGATCGTCGGCGGCGTCTGCTATCTGCTGACCTGGCTGATGATGAAAAAGCATCTGAATCTGCAGTAAGCGGACAGAAGCGATAACCCGGGCTGCGAAAACGGAAAGGAAAGAAAGACCTATGACCGACTATATCCACCGCGTGCAGTACTACGAAACCGACCAGATGGGCGTCGTCCATCACTCCAATCACATCCGCTGGATGGAAGAGGCGAGGATCTCCTATCTTGACTCGCTCGGCATCGGTTTCGTCACGCTCGAGTCCAGAGGGATCTATTCCCCGGTCGTCGGCGTGGAGTGTCGCTACCGCCGCCCTGCGCACTTTGACGAGCGCATCCGAATTCAGGTCGAGCTCCGCGAGTACAAGGGCATGCACCTGCGCGTGGAGTACAAAATGATCCGCGTCGGCGACGACGAGCTGATCGCCACCGGCAGCTCCACCCACTGCTTCACGAACACTGCCGGCAAGCCGATCGCCCTGTCAAAGACCCACCCGGATATCCACGAGATCCTGGCCGCTGCCGTTGTCCCCGCAGAGGCATAGGGGCGCGCACCCGCTCCAGCTGCGCCCGCAGTGGCGCACACCCGCGCGCCAGACGCAGCTGCGCCCGTAGGGACAGCTCTTATCCGCGCAGCGGATGAGCTGTCCGCACCGACTGCATAAGGAATCGGTCTCCTCCGCAGCCTGCCCCATTTTCCCCCTTGACAGCCTCCGTAAAATCTGCTACGATACGTCCGAAATGAATATTCGCCTTGATCGGAAAGAGTAGCGGAACCCGTCCGAACAGAGAGCGCCGCCCAGGCTGGAAGCGGTGCACGGCACGGTCTGCGAAGGTGCGTCCGGGAGCGAAGGGGAGACCCCGTGAGGCCGCGTCAGCGCCAAAGATAAAAATCAGAGTGGAACCGCGAGCTTTGCCCGCCTCTGGAGCGATCCGGAGGCGGGTTTTCGGTTCTGCCGACAATCCGGAGGAAAAAACCATGTACCTGTACAACTCTCTGTCCCGCAAAAAAGAGCTCTTCACGCCCAACCATCCCGACGTCCTCAAAATGTACACCTGCGGCCCGACGGTCTACCACTTTGCCCACATCGGCAACCTGCGCAGCTATATCATGGAGGACGTGCTGGAGAAGTATCTCCGCTACTGCGGCTACAACGTCAAGCGCGTCATGAACATTACGGACGTCGGGCACCTGACCTCCGATGCCGACACCGGCGAGGACAAGATGCTCAAGGGCGCCCGCCGCGAGCATAAAACCGTCCTCGAGATCGCGCAGTACTACACCGACGCATTCTTTGCCGACTGTGACAAGCTCAACATCAAGCGCCCCGACGTCGTCGAGCCCGCCACCCACTGCGTGGATTTCTTCATTGAGATCATCACGCGCCTGCTTGAAAAGGGCTATGCCTATCTTGCCGGCGGAAATGTCTACTTCGATACCTCCAAGCTTGAAAAATACTATGTGTTCAACGATTTCAACGCCGAGGACCTGGACGTCGGCGTCCGCGAGAGCGTCGAGGAGGACACCAACAAGCGCAATAAAAACGACTTCGTACTCTGGTTCACGAAGTCCAAGTTCGAGGATCAGGCCCTGAAATGGGATTCTCCCTGGGGCGTCGGCTATCCCGGCTGGCACATCGAGTGCACCGGCATCTCGATCAAGAACCTCGGCGAGGACCTGGACATCCACTGCGGCGGCATCGACAATGCCTTCCCGCATCATACCAACGAGATCGCGCAGTCTGAGAGCTATCTGGGCCACAAATGGTGCAACTATTGGTTCCACGTCCACCATCTGAACACCCCCGAGGGCAAGATGTCCAAGTCCAAGGGTGAGTTCCTGACCGTCAGCCTGCTCCAGGAGAAGGGCTACGATCCGATGGCCTACCGCTTCTTCTGCCTGCAGGGACATTACCGCAAGAACCTGGTCTTCACCTGGGAGAACCTCGACAACGCCGCTGCCGCCTACAACAAGCTGATCGAGAAGATCGCCGCCGTAGACCCGGAAGGCGAGGTCGACGAAGCGGTGCTCGCCGAGCTCCGCGCTCGCTTCTGCAAGGGCATGGACGCCGATCTGAATACCAGCCTCGGCATTACCTCCGTGCTTGATGCGCTCAAGGCGAAGGCCTCCGGCGCCACAAAGCTCGCTGCGGTTGCCGACATTGACCGCGTTCTGAGCCTGAACCTAATCGCTGCCGCCGCGTCCAAACGTGAGGCGCGCAGGCTGGCGGAAGCCGCCGAGGAGCACGATCCGGAGATCGAAGCCGCGCTTGCTGCCCGTGCCGCAGCCAAGAAGGCAAAGAACTTCGCGGAGGCCGACCGCATCCGCGACGAGCTCAAGGCGAAGGGGATCGAGATCATCGACACGCCGCAGGGCGCGAAGTGGAAACGGATCGAAGCGTAATCGCGTCGACGCAGTTTGAATATTCACCCGGGGATGGCGCTGCTCTCAGCCCATCCCCGGTTTACGTACCTGCACAAAATGCAAAAAAATCTTTACAATGCCCGCTGCCGGTTGTATAATAAAAATGAGTTCATATCTCGCAATAATCGTCATTAGGAGGATTTCCCAAATGAAGAAGACAATTGCCCTCCTGCTCGCAGTTCTGATGTTCTGCTCTGCATTTGCTGCCCTTTCGGAATCCGTGCACGCGGAGGATGATACGGCGCCGATGTTCACCGACATCGAGAATCACTGGGGCAGGCCGTACATTGAGCGGGCGGTCAAGCTCGGCTTTTTCAACGGCGTCACGGCAGACCGCTTTGAGCCGAACAGTCCGATGAACCGCGAGATGTTTGTCACGGTGCTTGGCCGCTATGCGGGCGTCAACCCCGAGGAATGGAACTGCAGCTATCTGAAATACCTGTTTAACGACATCAACCCGAACAGTTACTATGCGCCTTACCTTGCCTGGGCGGTGCATACCGGCGTTGTAAACGGGACCGGCCCGCAGAAATTCTCCCCCAAGACGAATATCTCACGGCAGGAGATCGCCACAATGCTCTATCGCTTCCTGACGATCAACCACTGCACGCTTTCAGATCCGCAGCCGGTGGAGCCGCCCGATCCGGAGCTGCCGCCTGTTCCGATTGACGCAGCCGCTCCCGGACTGCGGTCGACGGATTCCGTCCTGGAAGACTTCATCGACTATGAGAAAGTCTCCGGTTACGCCTGGGAGAGCATGGAGTACATGGTCGCTAACGGCATCATCTACGGCAAGTCGACGGAAGCCGGGCAGATCCTGGATCCGAAGGCCAAGGCGACCCGCGCGGAAGCGGCGACGCTGCTCTGCCGCCTCTATGACAGGACCGTCTGGCCGGAGGAATGGGAGAAGCCCTATGAGCCGGAGAGCGTCAGCATTGTAACGTGGTACGGCGAGGGTCCGCTCACGGAATGGACGCTGGAATTCCGCGAAAGCGTCTATCTGTCTGCACGGATCGAGCCGGACTACGGCAGCATGACCAACGAACACGTCATCTGGTATTCTACCGACACGCGCGTTGCGACGGTCGATTCCTACGGCTATATCCAGGCGGTCAATCCCGGCGTTACGCAGATCACGGCGGTTGCCTGCAACCGCAAATCTGCAACGATCACGCTCACAGTCAAGGAACCGCTCTATCCGCTCCCGCCCTCGAACTGTACGAACTACTACATGACGAATGAGGAGAAATGGCAGTTCCTCTTCGGAGATTCGGACGGCTTCTCCTCGCCGGAGGAGGCCGAGGCGCATATGGTCGGCGTCAGGATCCGGTATTGGGACTTCAAGAGCGGCAGCAGCGGAGAAAAGGTCACGAAGTACAAATGGGTTCAGGTCCATGAAAAGCTGGAATCGACCGTCAAGGGGATCTTTGAGGACATCTATAACCTGCCCGAAAAGCCGGTCATCCACTCTGTCGGCGGATTCCGCAAGGGAACGGGTACCTCGGAGCACTATATCGGCGCGGCCATCGACGTCAACCCGAATGAAAACTACTGCATCGACTCCGACGGCACGATCGTCTCCGGTAAATACTTCAAGCCCGGCGAGGATCCCTATTCGATGCCCCTCGACGGCTCCGTAGAGCTCGTCTTCAGGCGCTACGGCTTCTCGCGCGGTCTCTGGGCGCACCGAAAGGACTATATGCACTATTCGCTTTTCGGCACCTGAGCGAAGCGCGTCCGCCATCAGCCGCGTGCCATGGCAAAGTGCAGAAGATCCCCGGAATCCTTGTGATTCCGGGGATCTTCTCATCCTTGCGGGGAAGCGCGATTATCCAAGATCGTCCACGAGAGAGGACAGGTACTGCCCGTAGCGGCTGGACTTCATGCTCTCGGCAAGCGCCGCGAGCCCGCCGAGATCGATCCACTGATTCTGGAACGCGATCTCCTCCGGACAGCCGATCAGCTTGCCGGAGCGCTGTGCGGCCTTGACCGCGCCGGCGGACTCATAGAGGCTGTCCGCGTTTCCGGCGTCGAACCACGAGTAACGGTCGTCGAGCGTGATGACCTTGAGCTTCCCGGCCTCGAGATACGCGTTGTTGACCGAGGTGATCTCGAGCTCGCCGCGCGCGCTCGGCTGCACCTGCTTGGCGATCTCCAGGACGCTGTTGTCGTAAAAATACAGGCCGGGCACAATATAGTTGCTCTTGGGATGCTTCGGCTTTTCTTCAATCGAGATGGCTCTGCCGTCCGTGTCGAACTCAACCACGCCGAAGGGGCGCGGATCTGCCACGTAGTAGCCGAAGATTGCCGCGCCGTCCGCCACCGCGGCCTTCGCCTCGCGCAGCTTTCGCCGGAAGGCCGGCCCGTAGAAGATGTTGTCGCCCAGCGCGAGCGCCACCGTGTCGTTCCCGACGAAGCTTTCGCCGATCAGGAAGGCGTCCGCAATGCCGCGCGCCACGGGCTGCTCCCGGAACGTAATGTTTATGCCAAACTGGCTGCCGTCGCCGAAGACGTCCACAAAGGGCTTCGTATCGTCGGGCGGTGTGATGATCAGCACGTCGCGGATGCCTGCCATCATCAGAATTGACAGCGGGTAGTAGATCAGCGGCTTGTCATAGACCGGCACGAGGGGCTTGCAGACCGGCTTCGTCACCGGATACAGCCGGGTCCCTTTTCCTGCAGCTAAGATAATGCCTTTCATATTGAGCACTCCTTTTTGTGTTTTCATGCTGCCGTCCGCCGGTGCGGACGGATCCGATTCTCCGCAGCGTGGTTTGGTGGAGAATGGTATATCACAATGATAGCAGAGATTCTCCGAGCCGTCAACCCCGCGCGTCGCCGCCCCGGGCTGCGCTTCGTTCCACGCATGATGGCTGTGGTCTGCGAAAAATATGAGGGGATAATTAGAGAATGATTTGCATTCACCAGACCATTCCACCTACAATTTGAAGGGGATAGAGCCAACTTCGATCATCCTTCCTGGCTGCATTTTGAGGGGGATGGCTTTCATGGCGGGTTCTTTCGTCCGGAAAAAGCGCAAAACAAAAGGGCCTGTTGTAAAACGAAGGCACACGTCATTTTGAGGGAGCTTGCGCAGGAGAAATCCGTATTCTCCCTGCAAAACGCAGGAAAAGGAACGGATATCTCGCTTTGTTCAAAATAACAGAGCGTTTTGCAACAGGCCTTGTTTGATACGGGCGGCAAGAGAGCCGAAGCGCTTATTCGTGCATCAGCGCTTCCAGCTCAGCGTCGGATTTGACGGTGAGCTCATTTTCGTTATAGAAACGGGTAAGCAAGGTGGCAATGGCTTTTCCCTCGTAAGTGAAGACGAAATCGTAATAGCCGGGTTCACATTCTTCGGGATGCAGATAAAAGCTGCCCCATTCCGTTTCATCTGGATTTTCCGCATCCTCGGGATAATGCAGATCGCAGTAGTTCGCAAAGTTCGGATCGAGATCGGAGAATTTGGCTGTGTTGTAATACTCCTGATCGTCGCGGTGCTTGAGGATCCAGACTCTGAGTCCGTAGGTCGCGTCGGTATCCGGGTAGAAATAGACCCACTCGTTCAGTTCAAAGATGCAGCGGACGTCGGTAAGGGAAGACTCTTTGCTGTTGAAGCCGTCCGTAGTGCCGGCTTGGTTGCCTTTGATGGTCACGCCGCGAAGGACGGACGGATCCCTGTCGTCAAGGTCGATGATATTGAGTTTGCCGGTGAGCTTCGCAGCCTCCGCGGGCTGGCTGTCGGAGGGCTCGCTGCCGGAATTGCTGCCGCCCTGGGCCCCAGTGGCCGGAGACGCTGTCGTCTGCCCGGCGTCAGATGGCTTGGCTGTGTCGTTTCCCTTTCCGCAGGCGGCAAGGCCCAGCACCAGCAGCGCCGCCAGCAGAAAACAGATCAAGCGATGGTTTCTGTTCATTATTATGCCTCCTTCATGGTTGCCCCGAAGGGAGGACCGCTCTTCGAGCAGATCCTCCTCCGTTGCCGGATTTTCCGATTGAAGCGGCGGACAGCACCGCCTGTGTCAAGCATAGCACAGGCTTGATAAACAATCAATCCTTTATTTGGATAAATATTCCATTTTAGCGGGACGCTACCCAAAAAGAAAGCGAAGATTTTGCCGAAAAAAGAATTGGCCCTTCATTTCGAGAGAGCTTGCGTAGGGGAAATCCTGATTCTCTATGCAAAAAGCAGAAAAAGCGAACGGATTTCTCGGAAAGTTGTACAGAAAAGTGGACACCCAGAAGAGTGAATGATATACGCAAACAAAGGGGTGTTACAGATGAAAAGAACGTACAGCAAAGAGTTCAAGGTAAAAGCGTACCATTGACAGAATGTTGCGGCACGCAAACGATTGTCGCGTGAGCGGTCTGAAAAGTTACGTGTTTATTTGCTTTACCGTTTTCTATGCAAAGGATTGCGTCGATCACGCCTCCGTGAGTTACAAGCAGCGTATTTCCCGGCAATGTATCTGTTTGTCTTCGGGATGTTGCTCGTTTCACTCGCAATGATGCGATGTTTGCCCTATGTGCC
>JAFPFL010000037.1 GCA_017425545.1 Oscillospiraceae bacterium
GAAGCGTCCGGCGACGATGGACAGGATGATATATACCATCGGCATCAGGATCTCGCGCAGGAGGAACTGCGCGTCGAAGGCCTTTTTCACGCCGTTCTGGACGACGTAGCCGTCGTTGACGCCGTTGACGACCATCTGGTAGAGGTTCGGGATGATGAGCTGCAGATAGTCGACGACGATGAGTGCGGCCAGGCCGATCAGGAGAAACGGTCCGTACCGAAGATAATACCGGTTGATATGCCGGCCGAAAATCATAGGATTCCCACCTTTCTGTATTGGGAGGTGACTGCGGCAATTATGCCTTGAAGCTGTCCTTCAGGCTTACGCTGCGGTTGAAGACCAGATGGCCGTCGCCGCTGTCCTTGCTGTCGAGGCAGAAGTAGCCGAGGCGCATGAACTGGAAGCGGCCGGGGGCTTTGGCGTCGGCCAGGGAGGCTTCCACCATGCAGTTCTGCAGGATCTCGAGGGAGTCGGGATTCAGGCAGTCGAGGAAGTTCTTGTCCGCGCCGTCGGGCTCGGGGTCGGAGAAGAGGTTGTCGTAGAGCCGGACCTCGGCTTCCTTCGCCGTGGCCGCGTCGACCCAGTGGATCGTGGCGCCCTTGACCTTGCGGCCGTCGGCGGGGTTGCCGCCGCGGGAGTCCGGGTCATACTCGGCCCAGATCTCGGCGATCGAGCCGTCAGGGTTCTTCTTGCAGCCGGTGCAGGTCACGAGGTAGGCGCCCTTGAGCCGGACCTCGTTGCCCGGGTAGAGCCGCTTGTATTTCGGGATCGGCGTTTCGAGGAAGTCCTCGGCCTCGATCCAGAGCTCGCGGGAGAAGGAGACGGGGCGCGTGCCGTCCTCGGGGCGGTTCGGGTTGTTCTCGACCTCGAAGACCTCGGTCTTGCCCTCCGGGTAGTTGGTCAGGACCAGCTTGACCGGATGCAGGACGGCCATCACGCGCTGGGCGGTCTCGTTGAGATCCTCGCGCAGGCAGTGCTCGAGGAAGGCGTATTCGACCGTGGAGGCGTTCTTCGCCACGCCGATGCGCTCGCAGAAGTTGCGGATCGAGGCGGGGGTGTAGCCGCGGCGGCGCAGGCCGCAGAGGGTCGGCATCCGGGGATCGTCCCAGCCGGAGACCCGGCCGGTCTCGACGAGCTGGCGCAGCTTGCGCTTGGACATGACCGTGTGGTCGATGCCGAGGCGGGCAAACTCGATCTGGCGGGGCTTGGCGGGCAGGTCGCAGTGCTCGACGACCCAGTTGTAGAGGGGTCTGTGGTCCTCAAACTCGAGCGAGCAGAGGGAGTGCGTGATGTGCTCCATCGCGTCCTCGATCGGGTGGGCGAAGTCGTACATCGGGTAGATGCACCACTTGTCGCCGGTCGCGTGGTGGGTCATGTGGTTGATGCGGTAGATCGCCGGGTCGCGCATGTTGAAGTTGCCGGAGGCCAGGTCGATCTTCGCGCGCAGGGTCATGGCGCCGTTCGGGAACTCGCCGGCCTTCATGCGGCGGAAGAGGTCGAGACTCTCTTCGATCGGCCGGTCGCGGTAGGGGGAGCGGGCGGGCGTGTTGAGATCGCCGCGGTACTCCTTCATCTGCTCGGGCGTGAGCTCGCAGACGTAGGCGAGGCCCTTTTTGATCAGCTCCTCGGCGCACTCGTACATCTTGTCAAAGTACTGGGAGGCGTAGTAGAAACGGTCGCCCCAGTCGAAGCCGAGCCAGTGGATGTCCTCCTGAATGGCCTCGACGTATTCGACGTCCTCCTTGGTGGGGTTTGTGTCGTCCATGCGGAGGTTGCAAATGCCGCCGAACTTCTCCGCGGTGCCGAAGTCGATGCACAGGGCCTTGCAGTGGCCGATGTGCAGGTAGCCGTTGGGCTCGGGCGGGAAGCGGGTGTGGACGGTCATGCCGGCGTACTGTCCGCCGGGGGCGATGTCCTCCTCGATAAAGGCGTGAATAAAGTTCCTGGATTCGCCGGTTTTCCGCTCCTCAGAAGCGGCCTCCGGACGGCTGCGTTCTTCTTCCATACTGGTATCCTCACAATTATAGAAACTGCTGATATTATACATGATGTGCCCGGTAATTGCAATCCGAAAACCCGGAAAATTTTTCCGTTCCGCCCCAGGGAATCTTTAAAAAAAGAACATGGGGCAATTCTTTGAATTGCCCCGCAGCACAATGATTCATTCTTGAGCCTTCAGTACATCCGGGCGTGCTGCATTTCACAGCACGCCCGGATGAATGCCCGCGCTCAGTAAGCGGACGGGGTGAATTTGACCTCCATCTCGCCCTTTTGCACCTTCTCGAGGAAGACGCCGGGGCTGCGGATATAGGTGCCTTCGACGCAGATCCGCGCCAGCACCGGGCAGGTCTGCAGACAGCTGATGTCGCGGATGTTGTTGACGTTTGCGTTGACGGCCGTCAGATTCGGAAGACCGGCCAGACCGCTGATGTCCTCAAGCCGGCAGTGCGAGCCGTTGAAGACGGTCAGGTGGGATTCCTTGTTGAACTGCGGCAGGCTGACCACGTCGTTATACTCGATGCTGATCTCCTGGATCGAGGTGATGTCGGCGATGAAGTCGATCTCGGTGAACTTGCAGTCCTGCATGATGAAGGTCTCGAGCTTCGTGCAGGATGCGAGGGCGGAGAGGTCCTCCACCGGGTTGTTCGAGCCGTTGAAGAAGACCAGAGAGGTCAGATTCCCGACCGGGTCGACCGAGGTCAGGCGGTTGTGGGAGAGGTTGAGCCGGAGCAGGGAGCTGCAGGCGCGCAGGCCGGAGACGTCGGTCAGTGCGTTGTAGCTCAGATCGAGCATCTTCAGCCCGGGGATCGCGGAGAGATCGGGCAGCCCCGTCAGGGCGTTGTGGCCCAGATACAGCTCCTCGAGCGCGGTCAGATCCGCCAGCGCGTCGATGCTGCCGATGCTGTTGTCGGACAGGTCGAGCAGGCGCAGACCGGTCAGCTCCCTGAGCGGGGTGACGTTGCTGAGACTGCAGTTGCAGAGGACCAGCTCCTCAAGATTCGGGCACTGGGCGATCAGCTCCAGGTCTTCCGAGCCGAGCGAGCAGTGGTCGAACTCCAGACGCCGCAGGGAATACAGCCGCGGCAGGGCGCTGTAGTCCATCTCGCCCTTGTCGCGGATCGAGAGACTGCGCAGGCCGGTAAAGAGGCTCAGATCCTCGGCGCTCTGCACGCCCTCGGGGAGCTCGAGCTCCGTGAACGACCACAGATCGTCGGTGCGGACGGCGCGGCTGCCGATGTTCTTCGTCAGGCGGACGTATTCCTCCAGGGCGGAGTCGGCCATCCGGACCTCCTCCACGACGCCGGCCACCGTGTAGCCCATGTATGCCGCGTGGCTGACCAGGCCGTTCGGCGCGATCGCAATCGCGCAGACCGTGGTCTCGCCGCCTTCGAGCTGGAAGGGCTCGCGGTAGGGGTTCTTGACCGCGGAGGGGAAGGTGCCGTCGGTGGTGTAGCAGTAGGTCGCGTCCTTGCCAGAGCCGGAGATCTCGACCGTGATATAGTCGGTGTAGTAGTTGCCCTCGGGGGAGATCGTCGGCGGTTCGGGCCGATCGGCGGCGATCGCGGCGGCGGCCGTGTCGCTGGAGATGTTGTCGAGCATCGTCTGCGCGTCGAGAAGCTTGTCCTGGGCCACGAAGACGGCGGAAAGGCGGCGGTAGAGGTCGGGGTTGTCGGGGTTCGCGCGGATGGCGCGGACGAGGGTCTGCTCGACCCTGGTGTAGTTGCCCTCGGCCTGATAGGCGTCAGCGAGCTTGCCGGCGAGCGAGCCGCTGCGCGGCGACAGACCGGAGGCCCATTCGTAGCACTGGCGGGCGAAGCGCGGGTGATCGCGGGAGATCATGGTGTCGCCGAGATCGGTCAGAAGGTCGGCGGTCAGCAGGGGATTGTAGCGGATAAAGTACCAATATGCGCCGCCGACAATTCCCAGCAGAATGACAATGGGAAGAACGATTTTCAGCGCTTTTTTCATCGGATGACTCCTATAGTGTCAGAATAAGTTCAAAACCATGGCAAAACATGCCGCAAACTTTGGATAAACTGCTCCTATTATACACGCTTCTGGAAAAGCTGTCAAGTGCGGGTCGACTCGCTCGGCCTGCACCGCACTCTCCGGCGTCCCCGACAGCCCGCTGCACCGCCCCATCCTCTCTGCCTCCGCATTTTATGATTGACAGCGTTTCTCCGGCAGGATATAATAAATTAGATAAAATGAGGCTGTCTGCGGCTTGATCCGGGCAGCCAATCCTGCATTGGGAGACATGAACATCATGAAGCTTCGAATCCTGTCCTTACTGCTGTGTGCTGCGCTTCTGACCGGCATGACGCCGGCGCCGGGCTTTGCCGAAAGCCGGGAGACCGCGATCGGCGCCGTCAACGGCGAGCTCGTCGTGACGGTCGACCCGGAATACGGCGCCTTCATCGAGGACGACTCCGCCTGGGACGACAGCGTCTATGGCGTCGAGACGGCCTCCGACGCCAGGGTGGCCGTTTCCAACTGGGCGCTGGAGAACAGCATCTGGCTTGACGCCCTCGAGAGCACCGGCTACCCGGTGCAGACCCTGCACGACCGCGGCCTGCTCTTCAACGCGAACAAGACCGGCTGGTACAAGAATTACATCTACCGCTACTGGAAGGGCCTGGGTCTGAACGAGAACGACTGGAAGCTGCACGCCTACACGCCTAAGAACTACGGCGAGGCGGTCTCCGCCTGGTCGCAGACGAACGTGAAGAACAGCCTGGTCCGCATGGCCTCGGTCGAATCCGCCGGCGGCACCAACGGCCTGCACTACAAGGGCTATGCCGCCTCCACCACGACCTTCGGCAGCCGTGCGCCCGGCGCGGGCGTCGCCTATCAGAGCGGCTCGCGCGCAGTCATGGAGCTGCCCTCCGACTGGAAGAAGACCGCGGCGCTCACCGAGCAGGGCAACCCGATCCAGCGCGGCATCGTCTGTGCCTCGATGGCCGCCTACGTCTATTTCAACTACCTGCCCCGCGTCAAGAATTTCACCAAGCTGAACATCGGCAACAACTGGCACTACCGCAAGACCGGCACGATGCCGGTCACGCTGGGCGGCCTGCGCGTGCCCTACGGCACGGAGGGTTCGTCCTACGTCTCCTGCTACAACAGCTGCACCTGCATCGACCTGGCCTGCTCCAGCGCGAGCTGGGCGCCCTACGTGGACACCGCGAGCTGCGGCACCAAGCAGGAGATGCAGAACCTGATCAAGAACGCCGAGCCCGGCACGATCCTGATGTTCAAGTACGGCCCGGTCGTGAACGGCGTCTTCCAGGCGGAGGGCGTGCTGGCCCACGCCGCGGTCTATCTCGGCGAATACAACGGCTCGCAGTATGTCCTGCACACGGCTTCGATCCGCGGCCCGGAGATCCAGACCCTCGATATGAACCTGACCACGGTCGAGCCGCCGCTGCTCTACCGGATGATCACCCCGCCGCCCTTCCTGCGCCTGCGGCTCACCGCTGAGAGCGGTGACTACCTCGCCGACGTCCCGGTCACCGTCACCTACACGAACCCCGGCAGCTCCGCCCAGACCTGGACCGCGAAGACGGTCCGCAAGGTCGACCGCGACGGCGTCCCCTACGGCGAGGTCCTGATGCCGATGTTCCTGCTCAAGCAGAAGGCCTCGGTCAAGGTCACGGTCTCTGAGACCGCCGGCCTCGTCTTCCCGCAGGGCAAGACGGTCACGATCAACACCGTCAAGAACGGCGAAAACCTCGTGGAGCTGCGCGGCGAGTGCGGCGGCGAGACGCAGATCACCGTCCACGCGGGCGACCTCTCCGAGAACACCTACCGTTACCAGCTCACCGCGACCTCGACCTCCTCCACGCGCTACGGCGTGTCCACGGCCTCCGGCAAGGTCGAGGAAACCGGCTCGAATTACGCCGGCGGCACCGCAGACTACGTTTTCCGCCTGCCCGAGGGCAGCTGGAGTCTCACCGAGCTCGGCGCCGGCAAATACACGCCGTCCCGGATCCTCGTCACCCAGCAGAGCGCCTCCGGCACGAAGACCGTCCTGGCCGACTACTCGGCCGCAAAGCTCAAACACAGCGTCTCGGCGCCGGACCGCTTCCAGACCCCTGCCTTCCGGACCACCGAGCTTGCCAAAGGAGGCAAGCTGCTGATCGAGATCTGGCATGAGCGGCCGGAGATCACCTCCGGCGAGGCGACCGGCAAGAACGGCACGCACGAGATCCCCTGCCAGCAGACGACCGTGATCAACCACCGCGTCGAGGCCAGGAAGCTCATCCCCGGCCACAGCTACGCGGTCCGCTGCGTCCTCGTGGACGCCGAGACCGGCGAACGCATCCGGGAGGGCGGCAAGGACCTGATCGTCCAGAGCGCCGCCCGCAAGGCCGCGGGCTCGACTCTGAGCCTCGACCTCCGCTTCGTCCTCGATACCACGGCCCTCGACGGCCAGACGCTGGCCGTGCAGGAATACCTGATCGAGACGACGCGGAATCTGAACGTCGCCAAGTGGACGGAGCTGACCGACGAGGCCCGCCGGGTGACCGTCAATTCCGAGCTCCCCTTCGAGAACCCGTTTGACGACGTACCGGAAGGGAAGTGGTACACCGAGCCCGTCCTCTGGGCCGTGCAGCTCGGGATCACCGCCGGCACGGCGCGCACCCTCTTCTCCCCGAACGGCAGCTGCACCCGCGCCCAGATCGTGACCTTCCTCTGGCGGCTTGCCGGCTGCCCCGAACCGGAGCAGGAGGAGATCCCCTTCACCGACGTCACCCCGGGCAAGTACTACTATGACGCGGTGCGCTGGGCTTCGGAGACCGGCGTCACGCAGGGCGTTTCCGAGACCGCCTTCGCCCCGAACCAGACCGTCTCCCGCGCCACGGTCGTGACGATGCTCTGGCGTATGTACGGCAGCCGCAGCCCGAAGGACCGCACAATGTGCTTCGAGGACGTCCGCGAGGGCGCCTGGTACGAGGACGCTGTGCTCTGGGCCGTGGAGAGCGGCGTCACCAGCGGTATCGACTCGGCGCACTTCGCCCCTGACGAACCCTGTACCCGCGCCCAGGTCGTGACATTCCTCTTCCGCGGCGAGCAGTGGTTCGCCGAGCACCCGGAGCCGGACCCCGAGCCGGACCCGGACCCCACCGACCCGACGGACCCGACCGACCCCACGGACCCGACGGACCCGACGGACCCGACCGACCCCACGGACCCGACCGACCCCACGGATCCGACCGACCCGACCGACCCCACGGACCCGACGGACCCGACCGACCCCACGGACCCCACGGACCCCACCGATCCGACCGACCCCACCGATCCGACCGAGCCGGAAGATCCGTCCGGCCTGCGGTAAGCCCGCGCTCAGGGAGGCATGGCTATGCTTTATCTGACTGGCGTATCCCCGATCTCCTTTCCCGGCCTCGGCATCGACTGGTTCAATCTGCCGCAGGTCCTGCCCTTCACGGTCTTCGGAAGGCCGATCTATTTCTACGGCCTGATCATCGCCGTGGGCTTCGTGCTTGCGATCCTCTACGGCAAACGGCGCTGCAGGGACTTCGGCTACAATTTCGATAAGGTCGTCGACGCCCTGCTCTGGGCGGTTCCGCTTGCCATCGTCTGCGCCCGCATCTACTACGTCGTCTTCTATTGGAACGAGGGCGGCTACGCCCAGGACCCCCTGCGGATCTTCGCCATCTGGGAGGGCGGCATCGCGATCTACGGCGGCATCATCGGCGCCGCGATCGGCCTGATTCTATTCGCGAAGCTCGAAAAGCAGAAGCTCAGCCCCTATCTCGACCTGATGGGCCTCGGCCTGCTGATCGGCCAGCTTGTGGGCCGCTGGGGAAACTTCTTCAACCGCGAAGCCCACGGTGCGGAGACGGCGAGCCTGTTCCGCATGGGCCTGTATGAGCTCAACAAGGAGACAAACCTTGTCGAGCTGCACTATTGGCACCCGACCTTCCTCTACGAATCGGTCTGGAACCTGATCGGCTTTGTGATTTTGCACTTCGTCTCGAAGAAGCGCCGGAAGTACGACGGCCAGATCTTCCTGATGTACGTGGCCTGGTACGGCCTCGGCCGCCTCTGGATCGAGGGCCTGCGCACCGATTCGCTGATGATCGGCCCGATCCGCGTGAGCCAGCTTCTGGCGGGCGTCAGCTTCCTCGCGGCGACCGCGATCATGGTCTGGATCCACTTCAAAAAGCACCCGGACGGCAGCGACATGCTGGTCAACCGGCAGAAGCCTGCCGCAGAGCCGGAGAAATCCTGAAATTTCTGTTAATTCTTTCCCGACCGACTTCCATTTTGAAAAACGGATGGTATAATGAGGCCGGAAGCAAAAAACTGCGAAAGGAGTTTTCGAAATGGCACTGAATGACAATATCGAGGCCCTGAAGAAATTAGCGGCGGAGGTCGCCCAGGCAGCGACCCGGTTTACCAAGACTGCCGCCACCGTCACCAAGGCAAACTTCAGCATGCTCTCCGAGCAGGAGAAGCTCAAGAAGGCTTACCAGGAACTCGGCAAGCTCTACTACCGCGACTACATCACCGGCGAGGAGCCGGACGACGCCGAGTACATTCCGCTCTGCGACGCGATCACCGAGACCACGAAGCTGATCGACGAGCTCAAGTCCAAGGTCGAGGACGCGAAGAATCCGAAGGAAGCGGACGAGGCGGCCGACGCCGAATGCTGCTGCGAGGAGTCCTGCTGCGGGGAGAAGGAAACCTGCTGCGACGTCGACAAGGCCGCTGAGGAGCTCAACAGGGACCTCGACGAGCTGCACGAGAATCTCAAGGACCTCGGCAAGACCGTCGAGGAGAAGGCCGAAGCGATCTTCGAGGTCGTGGACGACGCCAAGCCCGAGGAAAAACCCGAGGAAAAACCCGAGAAGTAACCGAGGA
>JAFPFL010000038.1 GCA_017425545.1 Oscillospiraceae bacterium
GAAGGCGTCGCCGTTCTCGCCGAACTCCTCCACGCCGAGATCCTTCATGATCTTGCGGAACTCGTTCATGATGAGCTCCACGCCCTTCTTGTACGCCTCGTCGGCGGTCTCGTTGGCGAGCGCCCGCTCGAGGTCGTCAAACACCGGCAGGAACTTCCCGGCCGTCTCGGCCTTGACGTCGGTGTAAAGAGCTTCCTTTTCCTTGCGGCTGCGCTTGCGGAAGTTGTCGTACTCCGCGGCCAGACGCAGGAAATTGTCGTGCTCGGCGGCGAGCTTCTTCTGAAGCTGTTCCGCCTCGGACTCCTTCGGCTCCGCCTTGGCCGTTTCCGGCGCCTGCGGCTCCTGCTTCGGGGTCTCTTCCTGCGCAGGCGCCTGATCGGCTGCCTGCTCGGTTACAGGTTCTTTCTGTTCCTTCTGCTCTTTCTCTTTCTTCGACATGGGGATTCATCCTTTCGTCCTTGCTGTTATCGGCCCGCCGCCGCGCAGACGCGCCAGGCTGCCGACCGTCGGAGATGATTTATTCATCCGCGCCGGGCTTGCCTTCTCCGAGGGCGGGCAGCGCGTTTTCCGCGCCGCCGTTCTTCTGGAACATTCTGCCCAGATTCTCGGCGAAATACCCGAGCTTCGCGGTAATCTTCGCGTAATCCATGCGCGTGGGTCCGACCACGCCGACCGTGCCCTGCATCCCGTCGCCGATGTCAAAGCGCATCATCACGACGGAGCTGTCCTTGAGCTCCCTGGCCACGTTTTCCGGTCCGACCAGAAACTGCACCGGACCGTCCTTCGGCAGGGTCGCGGGCAGGTTGGCGAGGACGTCCTCGTCCAGGCTCTCGATGACCTCGCGCGCCTTCGCCACGTCCCGGAACTCCGGCTGGTTGAGCAGACGCATCTGCCCGGCCACGTGGAAATCGCCGTGCTGCTGACGCAGGCATTCCAGCGTGTAGTCCATGACCAGCGGAACCAGCGAAGCCGCGGGGCCGGCCGTGCGGGAAACCTTGTCCAGCAGCTCCGCGGTGATCTCGTCGGCGGTCAGATCGGTCATGCTCGAGTTGAGCACAGCGGACAGCAGGCGGAGGTCCGCGTCCGTCACCGTGACCGGCAGCTTGATCAGCTTGTTCTTGACCTCGTCGCCCGAGAGCATCAGCACCAGGATGATGCTGCCTTTTCCGGCGCTGACCAGCTCGAAGTGCTTGGCCACGGCCTGGTCCTGCCGCGAGGCGATCGCATAGGCGGGCAGGTCGGTCATCTTGGAGACCAGCTTGCCGACCTGGGACATCATCTCGTCGAACTCCTGGCTCTTGAGCTGGAGCGCGTCGTGCAGGCTCTTCGTCTCGTCAAGGCTCAGTCGGTAGTCCTGCATGAGCTCGTCGATGTAGAAGCGGTAGCCTGCCGGGGACGGGATCCGTCCGGCGGAGGTGTGGGGCTGCTCCAGCAGACCCATTTGCGTCAGCTCCGCCATTTCGTTTCGGATCGTGGCGGAGGAGAAATCCACGTCGGGCAGGGCGGCGATCGCCTTCGAGCCGACCGGCTCGGCCGTGGATACGTAGATGTCCACGATCGCACGGAGAATCTGCTTTTGTCTTGGTGTCAGCTCCATGCTGCCGCCTCCTTCCCGCGTTGGCACTGTCGCGGTTTGTGTGCTTAGCACTCCATTCCCCTGAGTGCTAAGGCAAATATACACCCGGGGTCCGGAATTGTCAAGCCCAATTTGCAAAATTCATAATCTGTTCACGAGTCCCGCGGACGGATCCTCCGGACCCGGGGCGCCGGGGCGAAAACCTTAGAAAAATCAGGTGTTTTCCGGGCCGCCGCGCGCCGCGTCCCGGCCGGGAAACGGGCAGTGATCGCCCGCGGTCCCGGGCGGAGCGCTTCCAGGTTGATTTTTTGCGGCTGATACCATATAATATATCCGCAAGAAAACCGGATTATGAAACATGGAGGCACACAGACGATGCTGGAATACCGCTACGACACGCAGCTTCTGATCGATGGCACAGGCCTCGACGAGGATCAGATCTTTGACTATATCCAGAAGCACTTCGCCGGCGACTCGCTGCTCGCAGTCGGAGACGAAGATCTGATCAAGGTCCACTTCCACACGAACGAGCCCTGGAAGGTGCTCGAATACTGCCGCACGCTCGGGGAGATCTTCGACATCGTAGTCGAGGACATGGACCGGCAGTCGCGCGGCCTGCACGGATAAGGAGGCAGCATGCCCAAAACGCTTGTTCTGGCCGAAAAGCCGTCCGTCGGCAGGGAGCTTGCCCGCGTGCTCGGCTGCCGCAGAAGCGGCGACGGCTATCTCGAGGGTGACCGCTGGATTGTGACCTGGGCTCTCGGCCATCTGGTCACGCTCGCCGACCCCGACGTCTACGACAAGAAGCTTGAAAAATGGAATATGGACGACCTGCCGATGCTCCCGGAGAAGATGAAGCTCGTCGTGATCCCGGAGACCAGCCGGCAGTACAAAGTCGTTGCGAACCTGATGAAGCGCGGCGACGTCTCCGAGCTCGTGATCGCCACCGACGCCGGGCGCGAGGGTGAGCTTGTCGCGCGGTGGATTATGGTCAAGGCCGGCTGGAAGGGGCCGACGAAGCGACTTTGGATCTCCTCGCAGACAGACCGGGCGATCCGGGAGGGCTTTGCAAACCTTCGCCCCGCCCGTGACTATGACAACCTCTTCCGCTCCGCACAGGCCCGCTCCGAGGCGGACTGGCTGGTCGGTCTCAACGTGACCCGCGCCCTGACCTGCAAATACAACGCCCAGCTCTCGGCCGGGCGCGTCCAGACGCCGACGCTGGCGCTGGTGGTCGCGCGCGAGGAGGAGATCCGGAGATTCGTCCCGAAGGACGTCTACGGCCTGCGCGCCGAACTCGGCGGCTTCCGCGCCGTCTGGCACGACGAAAAAGGCAACGGCCGCTCGTTCGACCGCGAGAAGCTGGAACGCCTGCTCCGCGCCTGCGAGGGCAAGGAGGCTGTGATCACCCAGATCACGAAGATGCGCCGGATGACCCCGCCGCCCGCCGCCTACGATCTGACGGAGCTGCAGCGCGACGCGAATAAAAAATACGCCTACTCCGCCAAGGAGACGCTCAACTGCATGCAATCCCTCTACGAGCGTCACAAGGCGCTGACCTACCCGCGCACAGACTCCCGCTATATCTCCGACGACGTCGTGTCGACGCTTCCGGACCGCCTCCGCGCGGTGGCGCAGGCCGCCTACAAGGACCTGGCCCACGCGGTGCTCCGCAGCCGGCCGATACAGACCAAATACATCGTCAACAACGCGAAGGTCACCGATCACCACGCGATCATCCCCACTGAGGAGCCGGCAGAGCTCTACAATCTGACCGGCGCCGAGCGCAACATCTACGATCTCGTCGTACGCCGCTTTCTGGCCGTGCTGATGCCCCCGTTTGAGTACGAGGAGATCCGGCTGACCGTGAAGATCGGCAGCGAGAGCTTTGCCGCCTCCGGCAAGCGCGTTCTGAACGAGGGCTGGAAGGCAGCCTACGACCGCAGCTTCTCCTCCCTCGAGGACGAGACCGCCGAGGAGGAAGAGGATCAGCGCCTGCCAGACCTGCAAAAGGGGCAGCGGCTGCCGGTCCGCCGGATGAAGCTGATCGAGGGCAAGACTGCGCCTCCGGCCCGCTACACCGAGGCGACGCTTCTGACCGCGATGGAGCACCCGCCCGCCAGCCAGGTCTCGGACAAGCAGCTCCGCCAGATCCTGCAGGACACCTCCGGCCTCGGCACGCCGGCGACCCGCGCCGACATCATTGAAAAGCTGTTCTCGGCCTTCTACATCGAGCGCTCCGGCAAGAGCCTCGTGCCGACCTCGAAGGGTATCCAGCTCGTCGGCCTCGCGCCGGAAGAGCTGCGCAGCGCGGAACTGACCGCCCGCTGGGAGGATCGCCTGGCCCGGATCGCCCGCGGGCAGGAGCGCGACGCCGATTTCGTGGCTGAGATGCGGACCTACGCGACCGATCTGGTCCGCGACGTCAAGGCCAGCACCGCGACCTACACCCACGATAACCAGACGCGCAAGCCCTGCCCGAACTGCGGGAAGATGCTCCTGCTCGTCAAGGACAAGCGCGGCGAGCTGCTGGTCTGCCCGGACCGCGAGTGCGGCTTTCGCCAGCGCACGGTCCAGGTGACAAACGCCCGCTGCCCGAACTGCCATAAGAAGATGGAGCTATGGGGCGAGGGCGACAAGCAGACCTTTGCCTGCGCCTGCGGCTATCGCGAAAAGCTCTCCGATTTCGAGGCCCGCCGCCGGAAGGACGGCGCCGGCAAGTCCGACGTCCGCCGCTATATGGCCCAGCAGGAACAGCAGAACGAAAAAAACACCGCCATGGCCGACGCCCTGGCGAAGTGGATGGCGGAGAACAAAAAATAATGCTGCGTGCTGAATGCTGAAATGCGGACAGGCGAGAGGCGGTCGGAATATGAGTGTAGGGACAAGCATTGCTTGTCCCTACATAAACTATGCTCATTCAGCATTCGGATTTCATAATTCAGCATTATCGAAAGGTGGTATATCTCCATGAACGTTCCCTCTTACGCCTTGGACGCGATCGCGCGGCTGAACGCGGCGGGCTTTGACGCCTGGCTGGTCGGCGGCTGCGTGCGCGACAGCCTCATGGGGCGCGTCCCCGAGGACTACGACGTCACCACCTCCGCCCCGCCCGAGCAGACCGAGGCCGTTTTCGCCGGCGAGCGGCTGATCGAGACCGGTCTCAAGCATGGCACGGTCACGGTCCTGCTCGACGGCAGCCCGCTTGAGATCACGACCTACCGCCGCGACGGCGGCTACTCAGACCACCGCCACCCGGACGAGGTCCTGTTCACCCCGCGGCTCGAAGACGATCTCGCCCGCCGCGACTTTACGGTCAACGCGATGGCCTGGAACCCGACCGACGGGCTCGTGGACTGCTTCGGCGGGCAGAAAGATCTGGCGGACGGGATCATCCGCTGCGTCGGAGACCCGGAGCGCCGCTTTGACGAGGACGCCCTGCGGATCCTGCGCGCGCTGCGCTTCTCCTCCGTCCTCGGCTTCGCGCTTGAACCCGAGACGCTCCGCGCCGCCCGGGCGAAGAAGGATTCCCTCTCCCTGGTCAGCCGGGAGCGCATCGCCGCGGAGCTGGTCAAGCTTCTCTGCGGTCGGGACGCCGTCCGCGTTCTGACGACGTGCTGGGACATTCTGGCCGTTCCGCTGCCGGAGCTTGCTGCAATGGCCGGCTTCGACCAGCACAGCCGGTACCACTGCTACGACGTGCTGACTCACTGCGCGGTCGCCGTCGGCGCCGTTCCGCCGGAGCCCGCCCTCCGCCTCGCCGCCCTGTTCCACGACGCGGGCAAACCCGCCTGCTTCACCCGGGATCCCGACGGCGCCGGCCATTTCTACGGCCACGCGAAGGTCAGCGCCAGGCTCGCACAGGACGCGCTGACCCGCCTGCGCTTCGACCGCGAGACCGTCACGCGGGTCACGACCCTCGTCGGTCTGCACGACGTCCCGCTGGAATTTCCCGGCGCCGAACGCGACCGTGCCGTCAAGCGCCAGCTCCGGCGGCTCGGGGAGGCGGACTTTTTCCGCCTGCTCGATCTCAAGCGCGCGGACGCCCTGGCCCACGCCCCGCAGTACCGGTCGCGCACGCTTACCTGCGACCGCGCCGCGGAGACGGCCCGCCGGATCCTGGCGGAGCAGCAGTGCTTCTCGCTGAAGGATCTCGCCGTCAATGGCACAGACCTGATCGCCGCCGGCGTCCCGGAGGGTCCCGCGATCGGCAGGCTCCTGAACAACCTGCTCGAGGCAGTCATCGCCGGAGAGGCGGCGAACGAGAAGCAGGCGCTTCTTTCCCGCGCGGCGGACCTTGCCGCCGCTGTGAGAACAGCTGAAAAAACCACAGATTAAAATCTCATTCGGCAATCAGGAGAATTGCCAAATCCCTCGATCATTCATTCTTATGTCTTCAGTATTCATTTCATCCCGGGCGTGCTGCATTTTGCAGCGTGTCCTTTGTTTTCGCGCAGCCCGGATGCGGCCGCACCGCCGCGGATGATCGTTATGGAAACTTCCGCAAAGTCGGCTTTCCCCAGGCGGCACGTTTCGAGGCAGAAAATCCCCTTCTGTGGAAAACCCACAAATTTTGCGTTTTTCTGCCGGATTTCGACCGTTTTTCTCCCCCCGCGCGCCGTGGATTTGTGGAAAACCCGGTGGAAAATGTGGAGAACCGGACTGCCTCCGACCGATTGTTCCAGGTTATTTTGGGGAATTATGTTTACCGAATTCTACTGCTTGTGGTCGCCGCCGAAGAAGTTTCGTTTTGTAATTTCTCCGGTAATTTGCCGAAGGCGCCTTTTTCCCCAGACCGAAAATTTCGTTTTCGGTCTGGAATTTTTGCACCCGGTCTGATATAATGATCCCGGTTCCAAAACAAAATCAACCTCCCGAGGTCCGACCATGATCGAGTTGCTCTCTCCCGCCGGTTCCATGGACGCGCTGCGCGCAGCCGTGCAGTCCGGCGCCAACGCCGTATATCTGGGCTCCGGCCCATTCAACGCCCGACAGAACGCCAAGAATTTCTCCTTGGATGAGCTGCCGGACGCTGTGCGTTATTGCCATGTGCGCGGCGTTGCGGTCCACCTGACGCTCAACACGCTGGTCGCCGACCGGGAGTTAGAGGAGGCCGGGAAGACGATCGCGGCGGCGGTGCGCGCCGGCGTGGACGCCTTCATCGTCCAGGATCTCGGCATTGTTTCCCTCCTGCGCCAGATGGCGCCGGAGGTGCCGATCCACGCCTCCACGCAGATGAGCATCCACTCGCTCGAGGGCGTACAGCAGGCCGCTGCAATGGGCGTGAGCCGGGTCGTGCTCGCGCGCGAGCTGAGCCGGGAAAGCATTGCCTATATCTGCCGCAACAGCCCGATCGAGATCGAGGTCTTTGTCCACGGCGCCCTGTGCATGTGCTACTCCGGCCAGTGCTATTTCTCCTCGGTCGTCGGGACCCGCTCCGGCAACCGCGGGCAGTGCGCCCAGCCCTGCCGCCTGGCCTACGGCTACGGACGGTACGCGGAAAAGTACCCGCTGAGCCTCAAGGACAACTGCCTGATCCCCTGGATCCGGGAGCTCCAGCAGATGGGCGTCGCCTCGCTCAAGATCGAGGGTCGGATGAAGCGCCCGGAATACGTGGCGATCGCAACCAGGCTCTACCGCGCCGCCATCGACGGCCAGCAGGTCTCTGCGGAGGATATGAAGGATCTGCGCGACGCCTTTTCCCGCCAGGGCTTTACACAGGGCTACTACGTCGGCCAGCTCGGGCCGGACATGTTCGGCACGCGCCAGCGCGAACGCGAGAACCACGCCCTGATGCAGTCCGCCCGCGCAAGCTATGAAAACACCGAGGCGCCCCTGGTTCCGGTGCGCTTCTATGCCGTGGTCGCCGCCGGGCGCGGCGCCATGCTGGCCGTCCAGGACGACCAGGGCAATATCTGCAAGACCGAAGGTCCGGCGCCGGACCCGGCGCTCAGCCGCCCGCTGACTGCGGAGGTACTGGCGCAGCGTCTGGCGAAGACCGGCGGAACCCCCTATGCCTGTCTGGAGACCAAGAGCGTGGTGGAGCCGGGGCTCTCGCTCTCCGCGGCCGCGATCAACGCGATGCGCCGCGAGGTCCTGACCCATCTGACCGCCATCCGCGGCAGACAGGGCGAAAACCGCGAGCTCAACCACTTCACCGCGATCTCGCACGTCCCGGGACCCGAGCGCCCGCCGCGCCACACGATCGGCGTTCTCAACCGCGAGCAGCTCACCCCGCGCCTGCTTGCGACCCGGCCGGAGCGCCTCTACGTTCCGCTGACGATGGTGCAGGCGGACACGGACTGGATGCAGCTGATCCCCGCGCAGACCGAGCTGACCGTCGTTCTGCCGCGCGTCATCCCGGACTCGGAAACTGAGAGCGTCCGCAAGGCCCTGGATCAGGCCTACAGTCTCGGCATCCGCCGCTGCCTGTGCGGCAACCTTGGCCACATTCCGCTTGCACGCTCCCGCGGCTTCCGCGTCAGCGGCGACTACGGCCTGAATCTCTTCAACTCCCGTTCGATGCAGGCGGCGCGCAAGCTCGGGCTCGACACCGTGACCGTCAGCTTCGAGCTGACCCTGCCCCGCATCCGCGATCTTTCCAAGCCGCTGCCGGCGGAGATGCTCGTCTACGGGCGGCTGCCTCTGATGATCACGGAAAACTGCATCATCAAAAATCGCACGGGCCACTGCGCCTGCCACAGCAGTGTGACCAAGCTCATTGACCGCAAGGGCGAGGAATTCCGCGTTCTGCCGGATCCCGGCACCTGCCGCAGCGTCATCTACAACGGCAAGAAGCTCTATCTGCTGGACAAGCAGGCGGAGCTTCGAAACCTCGGCCTCTCCGCGATCCGCCTCCAGTTCACGACGGAAAACCCGCTCGAGGTCGACGCGGTGATCTCCGGCCTGCGGGGCGGCGGCGTCTTCGACCCCGGCTCCTGCACGCGCGGCCTGTATTACCGGGGCGTGGAGTGAGCCCCGGCGCCGGCATTCTGTTTAAAGGCCGCTGCGCTTCGCAAGATGTTCACGCAAAGCGCGAGTTGTGGCTTGCAATTTGCCGGCAGATACACTATAATAAACACGCCCGGAGCCGGATTCGGCGCCGGGCGTTTGCGCAGAAGGCGGACTTAGCGCCGTCTTCCCGGCGCGCGGAACCGCAGAGCTGCGCGCGCTTCGGAATCTTAAAGTCAGGTGGAAAGCGATGCTTCATTTGATTCTCGGTTCCCAGTCGCCTCGGCGGCGGGAGCTTCTGCGGCAGATCGGCCTCACGTTCGAGGTCCGCGCTGCCGATATTGACGAGACCCCGTATGAGACCGACGACCCGGAACAGACCGTCCGCGCCACCTGCGCCGCGAAGGCGGAGGCCGTCGCCGCCCGCTCCGTGCCGGGCGATCTGATTCTGACCTCGGACACGATCGTCGCGCTCGACGGGAAGATCCTCGGCAAGCCGCACAGCGCCGAGCTGGCCGTGGAGATGCTCACCGCGCTCTCCGGACGGGAGCACACGGTCTATACGGCCTTTACTCTCCGCCCCGTCGGCGGCAGCCTCCCGGTCTACACCGGCTGCGAACACACCCTGGTCCGCTTCCGCCGGCTGACGGAGGAAGAGATCCGCGGCTACGTCGCCACCGGCGAGCCGATGGACAAGGCCGGCGCCTACGGCATCCAGGGCCGCGGCGCGGTGCTGGTCGAGGGCATCACGGGCGACTATTTCACGGTGATGGGCCTGCCCGTCTGCCGGGTCGCCCAGAAACTGAAGGAATACGGATTCGACCCGCTTTCAAAGGGGGAAGACAGATGAAACGCCGCTTATCAGGCAAAGCAAAATGGCTGATCGTCATTTCGGTCCTGCTCGCGATGGTGATCTCCGTGCTCGGCGCGCTCGGCCGCAGCCGTCCCGGCGAATCCTTCGTGCAGACGCTTCTGACGCCCTTCCGGTCCGCCGGCAGCACCTTCGTGCGGCAGGCGGAGCGCTACTACGACTACGTGTTCAAATATGAGAGTCTGCAGGCGGAAAACAAGGCTCTCAAGAAGAAGATCGTCGAGATGGAGGACGACGTGCGCAGCGCGGACTCCCTCCAGCGCGAGAACGAGCGTCTGCATCAGCTTCTGGGCCTGATGGAGGAGCACGAGGACTACAAGCGGAAATCCGCCTACATCATCTCCTGGAACGGCAGCAACTGGAAGAGTGCCTTTACGATCGGCAAGGGGACCAGCTCCGGCATCGACGAGGGCATGGTCGCCATCACCGAATACGGTCAGGTGGTCGGTCTGGTCACCTCGGCCGGGCCGAACTGGGCCACCGTAACCACAGTTCTGGACACCGGCATCGGCATCAGCGCGAGCGTGGCCTCCTCCGGCTACACGGGCAAGGTCGAAGGCGCCCTCGCGACCGGCTCGGAGGGTCTGCTGCGCATGAACTATCTGCCCACCGACTCCGTGCTTCGCAACAACGACCAGGTCCTGACGACCGGCTCTACGGTCTATCCCCGCGGCCTGATCATCGGCTACATCACCGACGCCGGACTCGACGAGACCGGCGTGGCAAAATACGCGATCCTGCGTCCGGCCGCCGATTTCGACAATCTGGAGCAGGTCTTTATCATCACCGACTTCAAAAACGGCTGACAGCCGCTATCCGACCGCGGACACCGCGGCGGACGGCAGGAAAGAAAGGAGGAATCCGGCATGCTGAAGCATCTGCATATGACTGCGCGGCAGTGGAAGATCGTGCTCAAGTGGGCGCTCTACAGCCTGCTGTTCCTCGTAACGCTCGTGGCCCAGGACGTGATTCTGGCCAAGCACCCGATCTTCGGCATCAAGCTCACCGTGGTTCCCCTGCTGATCGTCTGCGTGTGCATCCGCGAGGGCCCGGAGAGCGGCGGCGTCTTTGCGCTGATCACCTCCGTGATCTGCTGCTACTCCGGCGCGGACTACGGCAACGTCTCCGTGGCGCTGCTGCCGGTGTGCTCGATCCTTGCGGCGGTGTTCTGCCGCCGGGTTCTGACCCTGCGCTTTCTTTCGACGCTGCTGTGCTGCCTGCTCGTTCTGCTCATCCACGAGACCGTAATCCTCGGGCTCAAGGTCCTGCTCACCCCGATCAGCCCGAAGAATCTGTTCACGGTCGTGCTGCCCCGCGTGGGCCTGTCTCTGCCGGCGCTGCTGATCCAGTACCCGCTGGCGAAGACCATCCATAAAACCGGAGGAAGCCATGACTTATAATCTGAAGCTGCGGATCGGCGTCATCCTTGCGGTTCTCGGCATTCTGATCGGTCTGTACGCATACCGGCTGATCCGGCTGCAGGTCGTGCTTCCGCAGGAGAACGGTGCAATGGCCGTCGGGACCTTTACCTACGACACCCGCGTGACCGCCGCCCGCGGCGAGATCCTCGACCGCAACGGCAACGTGCTGATCTCCAACCGCGCCAGCTACAACTTAATCCTGATCAACTACGCCCTGTTCAACTCCTCGAATCCGAACGAGTCGCTGCGCAAGCTGGTCAACCTCTGCAACGAACTGGACATCCACTACACAGACCACCTGCCGGTCACCGGCGAGAAGCCCTATGAATACCGGACCGACGAGGCGAGCGACACCTGGAACGGCTATTTCCGCCAGTTCCTCAAGCAGAACAAGTGGGACTCGGACATCTCCGCCGCCCAGCTCATCAAGCTGATGCGCAAGCGCTTCCGCATTCCGAACAACTGGACCGATCAGGAGGTCCGCGGCGTGCTCGGGATCCGCTACGAGCTGGATCTGCGCAACTATACCGCCCTGCCGATCTACACCCTGCTCGCCGACATCGAGGACACGACGCAGATCACCGAGCTGACCGAGCTGAACATCCCCGGGATGCAGGTCCAGGCGAGCACGATCCGCGAATACAACACGACCTATGCCGCCCACATTCTGGGCAGGACCGGCCCGATCTTCGCCGAGGAATGGGCCGACTACAAGGACAAGGGCTACTCGATGGACGCCCGGGTCGGCAAGGACGGCATGGAAAAGGCCTTTGAGGAGGAGCTGCACGGAACGGACGGCCTCCTCCGCACGACGGTCGACCGCGACGGCAACATCATCTCCCAGCACTACGTCGTAGAGCCCAAGGCCGGCTCCAACGTGGAGTCGACGCTGGACATCAAGCTGCAGATGACCACCGAGGAGGCCCTGAAAAACTACATCCTGAACCTCCGCGAAAACGGCGTCAACGACGCCGGCGACGGCAAGGACGCCGAGGGCGGCGCCTGCGTCGTGCTGGACGTCAAGACCGGCGCTGTCCTCGCCTGCGCCTCCTATCCGACCTTCAACCTCGCCACCTTCTCCGAGGACTACAACGAGCTCAAGGACGACCCCTTCTCCCCGATGCTGAACCGCGCGCTGAACCAGATCTATCCCCCCGGCTCCACCTACAAGATGTGCACCTCGATCGCCGCGATCAACAACGGCGTCATCTCGCCGAAGACCACGGTGGAGGACAGGGGCATCTACGACTACTACGAGGGCTACCAGCCCAGGTGCCACCTGTACACCTCAAGCCACGGTACGCTGACCCACGGCGTCATCAACTGCTCGCAGGCGATCATGGTCTCCTGCAACTACTTCTTCTATGAGGTCGGCCGGCTGACCGGCTGGCGGCTGATGGACGAGACCGCCAAGGGTCTCGGCCTCGGCGAGCCGACCGGCGTGGAGCTGCCGGAAAAGATCGGCACCCGCGCCAATCCTGACACAAAAAAGGCCCTCTACAACGATCCCGGCCTGCAGGTGTTCACCGACGGCGACACGATCTCGATGGCGATCGGCCAGTCCGACAACCGCTTCTCCCCCATGCAGCTGGCCGTCTACACCGCGACGCTTGCCAACCGCGGCGTGCGCTACAAGGCGACCTTCCTGAACCGTGTCATCTCCGCGGACTATCAGGACCTGATCTACCAGATGAAGCCGACCGTAGTCAACCGCATGGAGATCAGCGACGAGGCCTATGAGGTCTACACCCTCGGCATGCGGATGGTGACCTCGGAGCGGCAGGGCAGCGGCTACAAGGTCTTCGGCAGCTACGCGATCCCGGTCGCAGCCAAGACCGGCACGGCCCAGCACGGCACGCCCGGCATTGACGGCTCCGACAACGCCTCCTACGTCTGCTACGCCCCGGCGGACGACCCGCAGATCGCAGTTGCGATCTACGTGGAAAAGGGCGCGCAGGGCGGCGCGCTCGGCAACATCGCGAAGGCGATCTTCGACGTCTATTTTGCCACCGAATACGAAAACGACACGGTCAGCCCCGAAAACTCGCTGAGCTGACCGAAAGAGGAGGACGCAGTATGAACATGCAGATTCGCTGGCACGGCCACGCCTGTTTTTCCGTGACCTGCGAGGGCTACAACGTCGTCTTCGACCCCTATCAGGACGGGTCGGTGCCTGGCTTCCCGCCTCTGGCGCTGGAGGCCGACCTTGTGCTCTGCTCCCATGAGCACCACGACCACAACGCGCGGGAAAACGTCCGGCTCCGCGCCGGCCGCGCCTGCCCCTTCACCGTGACCGAGCTCCATACCTTCCATGACGACTGCGGCGGCGCCAAGCGCGGACCGAACACGATCCGGATTCTGGAGTCCGGCGGGCTGCGGCTTGCCCACCTCGGAGATCTCGGCGTCGCGACGCTCCCGCCCGAGCAGGAGGCTGCGCTCCAGAACCTGGACGCGGTGCTGATCCCGGTCGGCGGCTTCTTCACGATCGGGCCGGACGAGGCCAAGTCCCTGCTCGATCGGATCCGTCCGCGCGTGGCAATCCCGATGCACTTCCGCGCGGGAAAGACCGGCCTGCCGATGATCGCCGAGCTGGACTCGTTTCTGAAGCTGGCAGGGCCCTGCGTCCGATGCACGGAGCCCGTCTTTGAGCTCAGCAGGCAAACCCCGCCGCAGCTGGCCGTGCTGCCGCTGTCGCGCTGAACCCCAGCCGGGGCTGCACAGAATACACGAACCCCGGAGACGGCTGTATGCCGACTCCGGGGTTCGTTCTGCTCCGGGCTCTTACGCCTTCGGATTTTCCAGGCGGTATTTGCCGCCGCGCTTCCGGAAGCCCATCTTCTCCAGATAGGACTTGTGCTTGCGGCTGACCTTGTCGTACTCCAGGGCCGTGTAGTGATCCAGCAGCTTCGGATAGAGGAAGTTGCCGACGCTGTGGTCGCGGTAGGTCGGCGTGGCGTAGTCGAGCTGGATCAGCAGAGAGCCGTCGTCCTGCTTTTTGCCGAGGAGCAGCCCTCTCGGAGTCAGATCGTCGCAGACGAAATAGGCCTCGTCGGTCTCCGTCTGCGGGGAGAAATCCGGGAAGAACTTCTGGATGTCCTCCCGGTAGTGCGCCAGGAAGGAGCGGATATAGGCGTCGTCCGGCCGGGCAAGCTCCAGCGTCGTGTGCTTTTCCGCGCGCAGCAGACGGGTCAGGAAATACACGTTGATCGCGCAGATGCCAAGATTCATTACCGCCGTGGGATAAGAATGGATCAGCACGGCGTAGACCGTGAAGATCGCCGAGCCGATCAGGTTGATCAGGCGCAGCTTGATCACCGAGGTCATCAGGAAGGAGATCAGCACAAGGCCGGTGGCAAAGTAGCCGATCGCCTCCAGAATGGTTTGTCCGTTCATGAAACCCTCCTGCTTTTCAGCGAAGGCGTCTTCGCGCCTTCGGCTCGTTTTCTGCGTGGTTCGTCTCCGGCGCTCCGGCCGGGTCTGCAAGCGGAAGCTCTGCATAGAACTCCACCGCGCCGTCGAGATTGCGGAAGCCGCAGGGCAGGCCGAGCCGCTCGCAGTTCTGACGGACAAGATAGAGGCCGAGTCCGGCCTCGCCGTGGCTGGCGGAGCTGTCCAGGCTGCAGTGCCGCTCCCAGATCCGCGGGGCGTCAGCCTCAGAGATCGGAGCGGCGTCGTTGACCACCGAGAGCCGCGCCGCGCTGCCCGCCTGCGACAGGCGCACCGCGAGTCTCGTGCCGCTGTTGTGATAGATCGCGTTCTGAACGTAGTTGAGCATGATCTGCTCCACGCTTCCCGGCTCGGACAGAACCTCGACGCTGTCCGGAATATCGGTCTGCAGGCTCAAGCTCCCGTTTCGGATCTCCAGCGCAAAGCGGTCGAGCACGCTTCGCAGCATCCCGGCGGCGTCAAACCGCGTCTGTGTCGGGACTCCTGCGTCCGCGCGGCTGAGGGCAAGCATCTGCTCCACGATCTGCCGCATGTGGTCCGCCTCGGCGCTGATCATGTGCGCGTAGCGTTCCCGCTGCTCGTCGGTTTTGGCGAGGACCGTCAGGCCCTCGGCATAGCCGGAAATGATCGTGATCGGCGTCTTGAGATCGTGGGCCAGTCTGTCGGCGGCGTCGGTCGTGAGCGGCAAGCCGCACTTTTTCTGCGCGGCGACGGTCTGCAATCGTCCGGAGAGCCGGTCCACCGACGAGGCAAGGTCGGTAAACTCCTTTGTCACGGGCGCTTTGCAGGCTCGGGAGAAGTCCAGCTCCGCTGCACGGGCCGCGGCATCTTCGACGTCCCGCAGCGTCCGCCGCATCAGGAAATAGATCAGAAAAAACGCGAACGCGGCCGCCGCAACGGTGATCGCGCCGACGATCAGCGGATCCCGCAGGATCCTTGCCGCGACCGCGTAGACAATTGCGATCGAAGCGATCGCCGCCAGGAAAACCGGCAGCAGCCGCGCACGGCGCTTCCGCCGCTTATCCATTGTTGTACTCCAGAATATAGCCGCGGCTGCGGACCGTCCGGATCATATTGCCCCATTTGCCGAGCTTCATCCGCAGATTTTTGACATGGGTATCGACCGTGCGGCCGTCGCCGTAGTAATCGGTGTTCCAGACGGCGCGCAGGATCTGCTCGCGGGAGAGCGCCTTGCGCGGGTTGCTGACAAAATAATACAGCAGGTCGTATTCCGTCGGCGTCAGCGAGAGCGGCTCGCCGTTGAGCGTGGCGGACTTGGCGCTGAGATCCAGCATGATCGGCCCGAGATGCAGCTCGTCCACCGCCTCGCCGGTCCGCTTGAGCATGGCCCTGATGCGAGCCATGAAGGGCTGCAGCTTGATCGGCTTGGAGACGAAGTCGTCCGCGCCGCAGTTGAAGCCGGCCACCTCCGTGGTCTCGTCGCCGGCGGCGGTCACGATGATCACAGGCACGCTGGAGAATGTGCGAATATCGCGGCAGGTGACGATGCCGTCCATGCCTGCCATCATATAGTCAAGGATCACGAGCTTGGTATCCGGATTCTCGCGCAGAAGCCGAAGCACCTCCTGACCGTCTGCCGCCTCGTACACGAGATAGCCCTCGTTCTCGAGGAAGTCTCTGACGATCATGCGCCAGCGTTCTTCATCGTCCGCCAGAATAATTTTCGTAATCATTCCCCGTTCACTCCTTGCAAAATCGGCCCGCGCAGCGCGGAGCCGGAAGATATCTTTTCATACTCCCAAAAAACCGGAATAGCGGCAAAACAAGCGTATAAAGACTAATACTTCATACGCTCACCTGATGTCCGGATAGACAGTTATGAAAACGGGAGACTGTGGCGTTCCCGTCAAGCGGCGCTGCGCAGACATTGGTCTGCACCGCTTTCTTTCATCCTCCGGTTCCTATTATAGTCCTATATACACGGAAACGCAAGACTTTTTTCATGGAATCTTCAAAAATTTTCCACACAATCTTCATGCTTCCCAATTTTTTGGGCATTTTCCGCCCTTCACGACGGGTTTCTTTTCCGTTTCCACGCAATTCCGCTTCGCATCGCCGATGGCGCAGATCCGCCCGCACGCTTGCATTTTGTACGCCGGGAGGGTATAATACAGGCAGGCGGTGCGCCGCAGCGTCGGCGCGTTCCGCCGCCCCCGGCCAGAGGCGCAGAAGCCGCGCGGCCGGCTCAGATCGACTGAAAAAGAACGCTTCCCGGGCCGTCGCCGGTCCGGGCGGGAGAGGAGGCGGCAGGCATGCGCCGTGAACACACAGGACGCCGCAGCAAGAGCGTGCGGATCGCGATCCGGATCTGCATTGCGCTGCTGATCCTGGTCCTCGTCGTGAATCCGATCGTCAATGCCGTCGTCTACGGCCTGATCTTCAACCGCAGGGTGCAGACGCCGGCGGCGCAGGCGACGCCCGTCAGCGCCTTCCCCGGCCTGCGGATGGAGTCCTGCGCCTTCCCCTCCGACGAGGGGCAGATGCTCGTCGGCTACCGCTATTCCGCGGGCAGCCGGGCGCCGAAGGGCCTCATCGTGATGGCGCACGGGATCGGCGGCGGGCACGCGGCCTACCGCCGGATTGCCGCCGCCTTCGCCCAGGGCGGCTATCTTGTCTTCGCCTACGACGCGACCGGCACCGACGGCAGCGAAGGCAGCGGGATCGGCGGCCTGCCGCAGGGCGTGATAGACCTCGACTACGCCCTCCGCTTCGTCGATCAGGACAGCGCATACCGGGATCTGCCGGTGGTCGTCTTCGGGCACAGCTGGGGCGCCTATTCCGCCGGCGCGGTGCTGGCCTATCATCCGGAGGTCTGCGCGGCTGTGCTCGCCTCCGGCTTCGACCGGAGCGCGGACATGCTCCGCCTGAGGGCGAGCGATTACGTCGGGCCGCTGGCGAAGCTGATGCTGCCCTACGTCCGCCTGCACGAGCGCATCCGCTTCGGGGACTATGCCGGGGCAAGCGTCTCGGGCGGTCTGCGCAGCTCCAAGGCCGCCGCACTGATCATCCAGGGCGGGAAGGACGACGTGGTTCCCGCAGAGTCCGGCTACAGCCGGTATTACGCGGAATTTGCAAACGACGCGCGCTTCCGCTTCCTTGAATACCCGGACAGAGGACACGGAGACATCTTCGACGCCCCGTCCGGCGGCCTCGACACGGCACTGATGGACGAGATCCTCGATTTCTGCGACGGGGCCTGCGGCGCGGAGGCGGCGCTCCCGGCCGCCGCTTAGCACAAAACGATCCTGGTTTTCAGAGGGTGCGGTTCTGCCCGCCGCGGCCGCCGCATAGGATCTCACCGCGGCCCATCCTGCACTCAGCCCGTCCCGGGCAGACCCGCCGGTCTGCCCGGGATGTTTTTTCCGCCGGCGGCGGTCGCGCGGACCGCCGGCGCGCAGGAAAAAACAGGCTCCGCAATCCGGAAACAATGGCTTGCAAAATCTGTCGTATCCTGATATAATTGTTTTTGTATAAGGTCAGACATTATGCCTGACGATCCTCCGCCTGCGGGCGGAATGCACAGGGAGTCCTCATGAAACCTGACAACCTCGGCGGAGCCCGTTCGATCCGGGATTTCGTCAACACGAAGCTGGCGCGCTTCGAGGCCTCTTCGCACAGCTTCGAGGCCCTGTTCCCGCTGATGTTCTCCGAGCGCGAGAACATTCTGCTGGAAAAGAGCGCCGGCTACCGCATCGAAAAAACCAGCTACGGCGAAGCCTGCGACCAGATCCTGCGCCGCACCGTGACGCTGCGGAACCTGCTCTCCGGCACGCCGCAGGACGCCGTCGTCGGCCTTGCGATGGAGAACAGTCTGCTCTGGATTGAGAGCTTCTGGTGCATTCTCCGCGCCGGCTTCTGCCCGCTGCTTCTGAATCTGCGTCTGGACGACGAGACGCTGCAGGACGCGCTTGACCAGAGCGGCGCGGCGGCGGTGATCTCCGAGGGGCGGTCCTTCGACACACGGACGATCCCGGTCGGCGAGCTGGTCGAGGCGCAGACGCCCGACCCCGACGGTCGCCCCTTCGGCTCCTGCTTCTACGTCATGTCCTCCGGCACCTCCGGCAGCGTGAAGCTCTGCGCCTATACCGCCGAGCAGGTCTGGCAGCAGCTTCGCGACAGCGGCTCGATCATCCGGCGCTGCCGCGCGATCAAGAAGCATTACCGCGGCCAGCTCAAGCTGCTAACCTTCCTGCCGTTTTACCATATCTTCGGCCTCACGGCCGTGTATTTCTGGTTTTCATTCTTTTCCCGCACCTTCGTGCTTCTGAACGACTTCGCCCCGCAGACGGTGGTCAATACGATCCGCCGCCACGAGGTCACCCACATCTTTGCCGTCCCCCTGTTCTGGGAGAAGGTCCGCTCCGAGGCCCTGCGGACGATCCGCGGCCGCGGCGAGCAGACCTCTCGGCGGTTTGAACGCGGCCTGCGTTTGAGCAACCGGCTGGGCAGCTCCCTGCTCGGGCGCCTCTTCCGCAGATTCGCTCTGCGGGAGGTGCGCGACAATCTCTTCGGCGAGAGCATCCGCTTTATGATCTCCGGGGGCAGCGAGCTGCGCCCGGAGATTGCCGCGTTCTTCAACGGCGTCGGCTACCGCCTTGCAAACGGCTACGGCATGTCCGAGATCGGCATCGCTTCCGTGGAGCTGAGCGCCCGCTTCCGCTGGCTCAACCGCAGCTTCGTCGGCAAGCCCCTGCCCTCCTTCTCCTTCACGCTCGGCGCGGACGGTGCGCTCAGCGTCACCAGTCCCGCCTCCGCCGCCTGGATCCTCGAAGGCGGCGCGCGCACCGAGGGCGGCGGCAGCTTCGAGACGAAGGATCTCGCCGAGCAGAGATCCGGACGCTACCGGATCCTCGGGCGGAGCGACGAGCTGGTCGTCTCCCCCTCCGGCGAAAATCTGAATCCGAACCGGATCGAGCCGAAGCTTGCCCTGCCCGGCGTCCGCGACGTCTGTCTGATCGGCGACCGCCGCGGCGGCAAGGTCCTGCCCGTTCTGCTCTGCTTCGTCCCGTCCGGGATCACCGCGGAGCGCCTGACCGAGCTGCGGCGGGAGGCCGCCGCGCGGATCTCCGCGCTGGATCTCAGCGCCGAGATCGGAAAAGTCGAGTTCGTGGCCGGCGAGCGGATGCTTCCGACCGAATTCAAACCCAGCCGCGGCCGCATCGCCGCGGACTACGCCGCCGGCAGGCTCCCGGTCTGCACGGCGGAAACCCTGGAGCAGACCCGCCTCAAGGTCTCCGACGAGGACCTGCTCCGCAGTCTGCGCGTCTATTTCGCCGCCGCGCTGGACAAAAAACCCGGGGAGATCGCAGACACGGCCGATTTCTTCCTCGATCTCGGCGGCACGAGCCTGGACTATCTGGCCCTGGTCTCGAAGCTGGAGACGGACTACTCGGTCTCCTTCCCGAAGCAGGAGGGCGCATCGCCCGCCTCGGTCAAGGATTTTTACACGTATCTGGAGGCCTCCGGTCATGGGCGTTAGATTTTGGAACGCCTTCGTCAAGGTGACCGGCTGGCCGGTCCAGTTTTTCGCCTTCCGGACGAAGGTCTATTACGAAAACCGCGCCGTCCAGAACCGGCGCATCCACGGACCGGCGATCCTGGTCTCGAACCACACGTCCGTGCTGGACTACGCCGTGTGGCTCTTCGTCTTCTTCAGCCGGACGCTCCGCTTCCAGATGGCGGAGGTGCTGTTCCACAAGAAGGCCCTCGGCCGGCTGCTGCGCCATCTCGGCGGCATCTTCGTCGACCGCGGGACGAAGGACTTCAGCTTCCTCGCCCGCTCGGAGGAGATCCTCCGCAGAGGCGGCGTCGTCGGCGTGTTCCCGGAGGGCCGCCTGCGCAGGCCGGGGGAAAATGAGATGCTGCCCTTCGCGCCGAGCACGGCCTATCTGGCCCTTGCCGCGAACGTGCCGGTCATCCCGGTCTACACCGACGGCAGCTATTTCCGCAAAAAGCGGGCCAGAGTCATGATCGGCACGCCGGTGCTGCTCAGCGAATGGATCCAGCCCGGGTGCAGCGAAAAAGAGAATCTGGCGCAGCTGAGCGCAAAGCTGCGCGAACGGATTCTGGAATTGGAAGGACGCCTGCATGAAGCAGAAACGAAATAAATCGCCGCTGTTCTCGCTTGAGACGCTGTTCTTTGACTTTGTCAAGCTCACGGCGATCCCCGGCCTGCTCTGGTTCCGGCCGAAGCTGATCTACGAAAACGCCGAGGCAAAGAAAAAGCTGCGCGGCGGCGCGCTCATCATTTCCAACCACGTCGGCTTTTCCGACCCGGTCGTCCTGATGATGGCGATCTGGTACAGACGGCTGCGGTTCATCTGCACGAAGGAGTTTTTCCAGAGCAAGTGGTCGCGCCCCTTCTTCCGGGGCTTTCTCTGCATCCCGATCGACCGCGACCGCTTCGG
Source organism: Oscillospiraceae bacterium (assembly GCA_017425545.1). GTDB lineage: Bacteria > Bacillota > Clostridia > Oscillospirales > Oscillospiraceae > JAFRPC01. The sequence goes on from JAFPFL010000038.1 coordinate 20,695, forward strand.
CGTGGACTCCTTCCACGAGATCACCGACCATCTCCGCCGCGGCCAGACCGTCACGATCTTCCCGGAGGGCGGGGTCCATACCGACCCGGGGAGCGTCGGCAGCTTCAAGTCCGGCATGGTGCTCATGGCGGCGCAGGGCGGCGTGCCGATCGTCCCGGTCTGCCTGAAGCGCAGAAAGCATTTCTACAACCGCACGCGGATCGCCATCGGCGCTCCGGTCATGACGGCAGCCGAGGGCGGCGGCAGACTGCCGCTGTCCAAGATTCAGGAAATTACCACGCAGCTCCACGACAGGGAAGAAGCCCTGCGGGAGCTCATCTAAGGAGGAGACAATATGATCCAGCCGAGCAGAGAAGCATTCCGGCGCTTTACCGACGACGAGACCTTCGAGCGCATCCGCAGCTTCGGCACCTTCCAGGAAATGTGGGCAAGCTGCCTCAGCGCTTACCCGGAACAGACTGCAATTGAGGACAATGGCGTCCGATATACCTATGCCGCGCTCGAGGACGAGGCGGCAGCCTTCCGCACCGTGCTCGCCGCCGGCGGCGCGCCGAAGAAGGTCGCCGTGTTCGGGCCGAACTCCTTCGCCCTGGTCAAGACCCTGATCGGCGCCGTGACCCTCGGCTGCACCGCCGCGGTCCTGCCCGCCCAGCTTCCCGACATGGCCGTGCTCGGCTGCTGCATGAAGTTCGGCGTGGAAGCGCTGATCTACGATCCGGCACTGAAGGACCGCGTCCAGCTCGCCGCACAGAAGCTGCCCGGCCTGCGCCTGATCGCATCCGACGAGACCGCCGCGGAAAAGACCGCGATGCGTCCCGTCCGCCCGGAGGATCCCTGCCTGATCATGTTCACCGGCGGCACCACCGGCAAGAGCAAGGGCGCGCTTCTGTCCCACCGCGCGGTGATGGAAGGCACCGTCAACGGCTGCTACGGCATCCCGGAGATCTTCGGCCAGCGCTATCTGCTGATTCTGCCGCTGTCGCACGTCTTCGGCATGATCCGCAACCTCTTCACCTCGCTCTACACCGGCAGCGACCTGTTCATCTGCCGGAACAACAAAGACATGTTCCGTGACGCCGCCATGTTCCGTCCGACCGTCCTGGTCGCCGTTCCCGCGATCGCAGAGCTGGCTCTGACGCTCTCGAAGAAGTTCGGGCGCATGATGCTCGGAGCGGATCTGAAGACGATCATCTGCGGCGCGGCTCCGGTCGCCCCCTATCTGATCGCCGAGTACCACAAGCTGGGTGTGGAGCTCTATCCCGGCTACGGCCTGACCGAGTCGGCGAACCTCGTCTCCGGCAACCCCGAAAATCTGACCCGGCCCACCTCCGTCGGCCTGCCCTATCCCAACCAGGAGCTGCGCATCGTGGACGGCGAGCTCTGGATCAGGGGCGCAAACATGATGGACGGCTACGTCGGCGAGGACAACGCCGCGGCCTATTCCGACGGCTGGTTCAAGACCGGCGACCTGGCCCGCTTCGACGACGACGGCTTCCTCTATATCACGGGCCGGATCAAGGAGATCATCCTCCTGCCCAACGGCGAGAACGTCTCCCCAGCCGAGGTCGAGGCCCACTTCAACGCCCTGCCCTTCGTACAGGACTCCCAGCTCTTTGAGGACGTCAACGCCCTCGGCCAGCCGATCCTGGCGCTGGAGATCGTCCCGCGCGCCACGGAGCTCGGCGGGATGCAGGATCCGCAGAAGGAAATGACGGAAGCTCTGCAGGCTGTCAACCGCAGCCTGCCCACCTGGCAGCAGGCCGCGAAGATCACGATCCGCGACAAGGATTTTGACCGCACGCCGAGTATGAAGATTGCGAGATATCAGAAATGCAAATGACAAGACAGGAAATCATTCAGGAGCTCAAGAGCATCCTGATCTCCGCAGATGAAAAAAACCGTCCCCTCGTGGAGGGCTGCACCGAGCAGACCAATCTGATGGATACTTTCGGCTTTTCCTCCGTCGGCATCCTCTACCTGGTCATCGCGATCGAAGAGACCTTCCAGATCCGCTTCGAGAACACGACCGTGACCGACTTTGAGACGCTCGGCAGCGTCGTGGACTATATCGAGGCGAAGCTGAAATGAGGTGGCTTGCGCAGAGCTGCTCGTTCGGGGATCTGATCCGCGTCCGGCTCGGCGCGGTCTGCCACTACGGGATCTTTGCGAGCGAGGACGAGGTGCTGCAGTTCGCGCTGCCGCCGATTGCGGCATACGCAGACCGGGAAAAGACCGTCTGCGCGACGGACATTGAGACCTTTGCCTGCGGGCAGATCGTCGAGACCGCCGTCCTCGACGCGAAGGAGAAAAAAAAGCGCCGCAGCCCGGAGCAAACCGTCGCGGCGGCCCGCGCCCGGCTCGGCGAGGGCGGCTACGACCTGATCCACAACAACTGCGAGCACTTCGCCACCGCCTGCATCTTCGGCGAGGCGCGCTGCGCCGAGGAAGAAGAGGCCCGGCGCCGCTGGCGCAGCAGGCCGATCCTGAACGTCTACCTCCTCCGCGTCGCCGAAAACACCGACCCGGAGCGCATCGTCTCTTCCGCCCGCCGGAAGGCTCTGCGCGGTCGGAAGAACCCTGGCCTGGCCGCAGAGGGAACCGCCGCGTGGATCGCCCTCGAGTATGGGCTCACGCACGCGCTGGGGCTGGACCCCGCCGGGCTGCGCTTTCACTGCGACCGCTTCGGGAAGTGGAGCTGCCGGGAGGCCGGCTTCTCCCTGACGCACAACGGCGTCTACGCGGCAGCGGCCGTTTCCAACGCCCCGGTCGGCGTCGATCTCGAGGACCCCGCCGCCTTCGCGGCAAAGCACGGGCCAGAAACCGTCGCAGCCATGGCAGACCGCGCCCTTCTGCCCGAGGAACGCTCAGCCGTCCGCGGCGCGGAGACGTTTCTGCGGATGTGGACGCGGAAGGAGAGCACCTTCAAGTGCAGCGGCAGCGGCCATTTCCAGCCGCTCGCGGTGCCGGTCTCGGCTTCGTCGCAGTGCTACGCGCTGCCGTCGGAGGGACTGCTGCTCGCGGTCTGCGGCGCCAACAGCGCCGCCCTGCGCGTCTTCCTGCTCGAAGACGGCGCGGCAAGGCCGATCGCGGCCAGACTGCTCCGGGAGGATGAGCCATGCGTATATTGACCTGGATCGCGATCGTGTTCGGCGCCTGGTTTTTCCTGATCGCCGCGCCATCCCTCGTCTCCTTCCTGATCGTGTTTTCCCGCTGGAGCTCCGACCCCTCGCTCCATCAGAAGAACGCGGACCGCGCCTTTGCGCCATTCCGCGACCGGACCGGGCCTGCCATGCAGCTCCTGCTGACCCTGCCCCTGCAGGAGCTGACAGTCCGGGCAAAGGACGGGGTCACGCTCCGCGCCGACTATCTGGATCTCGGCAGCGAGAAGACCGCGATCTTTCTGCACGGCTTCCGCGCCGCGCCGCTGGAGGCCTTCAGCACGATTTCCCTGCGCCTCCGGGACGCCGGCTATAATCTTTTGTTCGTGACGCAACGCGCCCACGGCAAAAGCGGCGGCTTTTTCACCACGCTCGGCCTGCGCGAGGCAGACGACGCGCTGTGCTGGGTCGACCGGGCCGTCGGGCTCGGGGCCAAGTCCGTGCTCCTGTACGGCGCGTCGATGGGCGCGGCCTCTATCGCCTATGCCTCCGACCGCCTGCCTGAAGCCGTGCGGGCTGCCGTCCTCGACAGCTGTTTCCTCAGCCCGTCCGCCCAGATCCGGCGCGACGGAAAACGTCTGCATCTGCCCTGGCAGCCGATGTACCCGTTGGTGCTGCTCTGCGGCAGGATCTTTCTCCGCGACAGCCTGCGCAGGCAGGTGACCGATCCCCTCGAGTGCTGCCGCGTCCCCATGTTATTCCTGCACGGCGAAGCCGATCCGACCGTTCCGCTCGCCGAGGGCCGCAGATGCTGTGAAGCATGCGCCTCGCAGAAGGAATGGATCCCCGTTCCCGGCGCCGTCCACGCCGTCAGTCCGCTGGCCGGCGGCCCGGCGCTGGAGGAGCGGATCGTGCGCTTTGCCGAAAACAACTGCAATCCAATACAGGAGGAAATGAAGAAATGAACCCCTACATCATCCTTGCCGACGCGACCTGCGATCTGAACGAGTCCTTCCAGAAGCAGTACGACATCGTGATCGTGCCCGGCCACGTCATTCTCCCGGACAAGAGCGAGATCTCCGCGCCACTGACCTGGGACCGCTTCACCCGCGAGGAGTTCTACAACGACCTCAAGAAGCATCCGAACGACTACAAGACCGCGCCCCCCAACGCCGAGGAATTCCGCTGCGTGTTCACGAAGTACGTGGAGGCGGGCTATGACATCCTCGCCATGTCGATCTCCGGCGGCATCAGCGGCGCTCCGAACTTCATGCGCGCCGCGAAGGAGGCCGTGCTCGCCGAGCATCCGCTCGCGCAGATCCAGATCGTGGACTCCCTGCGCTTCGGCCCGGGCTTCGGCCTGATGGTAATCTGGGCCTCCAGAATGCGCGCCTCCGGCAAGTCGCTCGAGGAGAACGTCGCCTGGCTCGAGGAGAACCGCAGCCGCTTCCATCAGGCAGGCTGGCTGGACGATCTCTCCTTCGTGGCCAAGAAGGGCCGCATCACGAACGCCAAGGCCTTCTTCGGCACCCTGGCCGGCGTCAAGCCCATCGGCGAGTTCGACTACAACGGTCTGACCACCGTGATCGGCAAGGTGCGCGGCGCGAAGGCCGCCTACGAGCTGCTTCTGAACTATATTGAAAACACGATCGAGAACCCCGGGGAGCAGACGATCTTCCTGGCGCACACGTGCCGCCTGCCCCAGGCCGAGGAATACAAGCGCATGATCGAGGAGCGTTTCCACCCGAAGGAGATCTTCATCAACGACGTCTTCCCGAGCTGCGGCGTCAACATCGGCCCGGGCCTGATGGCCGCCTACTATGTGGGCAAGCCCATCTCCAAGGACCTGGCAGAAGAACGCGCCCTGTTCAGCAAGTTCAGCGGCGCAAACTGAGCCGCGTCTGATGGCAAAAATATAACTGCACGGAGGCAGAAGGAATGAAAAAGTTGAAAACAAGACCGCAGATGCTGCTCTACGCCATTTCCGGCATGGGCGTCAATCTGCTGAATCTGATGATGGGCTCCTATCTCTGCAGCGCCCTGCTGACGGGCGGTTTCAAGGATGAGGCGGTCAAGTTCCAGACCTTCACCGGCAGCGACCTGGTCGATTACGCGGTCTGGCCGATCTTCGCCCTGGCCGCGAAGATCCTCGACGGCGTCATCGACGTTCCGATGGCGTCCTTCACCGACCGGCTCCGCAGCCGCTGGGGCAGACGCCGTCCGGCTCTGCTGATCGGCCTGATTCCAATGGTCCTGGCCTATGTTCTGTTCCTGATCGTGCCGCAGAAGGGCGCGACCCTGCTGAACACGGTCTACTACGGCGTAATCCTCTGCATCTTCTACAGCTTCTACACCCTGACGATGGTCACCTACTACGCGACCTTCACCGAGATCGTCGAGACCGAGCGCGAGCGCAACTTCATCTCCAACGTCAAGTCGGTCTGCGACATTCTCTACTTCATCATCGGCTACGTCCTGGTCCGGATGCTGCTCAACGGCATGAACATCCGCCCGGTGGCCCTGATCGTGCTGCCGATGGTCGTCACGATGCTGATCCCCCTGTTCATGATTCAGGAGGGCTCCTCCCTCGACGGCAAGGTCGGCGGGAAGGACACGGTCGGCCTGTTCAAATCCCTGCGCTACACCTTCCGCAACCGGACCTTCATCCTCTGGATGGTCTGCTACTCCTTCATGACCTTCGGCGTGCAGCTCTTCCTGGGCGGCATCAACGAGTACTTCTCCTACGTCGGCATGAGCATGATCCTCGTCATGGCGACGGCCTTCGCGCCGGTGCCGCTGACGCTGCTGCTGTATAACCGCCTGCAGAAGAAGCACGGCTTCGTCTTCGCCTTCCGCTACATCCTGCTGGTCTACACCGTCGGCATGATCGCGATGTTCGCGACCGGCCGGCTCGCGGACGGCTCGACCGCGAAGATGGCCTGCTCCATCGTCTGCGGCCTGATCGCCTCCCTCGCGATCGGCGCGATGTTCTCGGTAGCCTACTCCGTGCCCTCCCAGCTCGCGGCCGACGAGGAAAAGGTCACCGGCGTCTCCCACTCCGCGATGTACTTTGCGGTGCAGGGCCTGTTCGCCGGCGTGGCCACCGGCATCGCAACCGGCATCGTGCTCACGGCACTCAAGGCCAACAGCGGCCAGGGCACCGTCAACGGTCCGGTCTCCTACATGACCCTGATCTGCGCGGCCGGCACGGTGGTCTCCTTCGCGCTGACCTTCCTGCTGCCCAGGTCCCTGAAAGAACTCGGAAAGGAATCCAAAACTTAACTTTTATGACAAAACGTGTTGACGGCGAGCTCTTCCGTCAGATGCTCGAAAACGGGCTTGCCAATCTGATCCTGCACGAGGAAGAGCTCAACGACCTGAACGTGTTCCCGGTCGCCGACGGCGACACCGGGACCAACATGCGCAAAACCCTCGAAAACGGGCTCAAGACAGCCGCGCGGAACGAGCATCTCAACAGCTATCTCAAGTCGCTCGCCCGCGGCATGCTGCTCGGCGCGCGCGGAAACTCCGGTGTCATCCTCTCGCAGTTATTCCGCGGAATGGCGCTTGAGCTCACGCGCTACAACTCCGCCAGTGCCTGGAACCTGCGCAACGCCTTCGCCCGCGGCTACAAGACCGCCTACGCCTCGGTCCCGGATCCCGCAGAGGGCACGATCCTCACGGTCGCCCGCGAGAGCGTGGACGCGATCCGCTCCCAGGTCGACCGGAGCGCCAACGTCGAGGCCATGCTCTCCATGCTGCTGGCTGAAATGCGCAAGAGCCTGGCCGGCACGCCGATGCTGTTGAAGGAGCTTCGTGACGCCAACGTCGTGGACGCCGGCGGACTGGGCCTCATTGTGATTGTAGACGGTATGAAAAAGTATCTTTCTCAGGAATTCATCACCCGCGGAAGCGCGCCGGAGCCCGTCGCCGCTGTGGCGGAACCGGACTTTTCCGCCTTCCAGGCTGACAGCGTCTTTGAAGACGGCTACTGCATGGAGTTCCTCCTGCAGCGGATGACCGGGCCGGACTATCTGCAGAACTTTTCGCTCAGCCGCTATCTGAAGGACCTGGCAGGCTTCGGCACCTCGATCGTCGCCTCCGAGGACGGAACGCGCGTCAAGGTCCACGTTCACACCAAGAAGCCCGCCTACGTGATCAATCTGAGCCAGCAGTACGGCGAGTTCCTCAGCTTCAAGCTGGACAACATGCAGCTCCAGCACAACGAGCAGATCCGCAAGACGATCGCCAGGGCGCCCCACGTTCCCTTCGCCATCGTCTCAGTCGCGAGCGGCGCGGGCGTCGAACAGCTCTACCGGGAACTCGGCTGCACCGTCGTCCTGGACGGCGGCGAGACGATGAACACCTCGAGCGAGGAGTTCTTAGAGGCCTGCCGCAGTGCGAACGCGGATCGGATCGTGATCCTGCCGAACAACAAAAACAGCGTCCTGGCCGCGAACCAGGCCGCCGTGCTCTACGGCAGGGAGCAGGTGACCGTGCTCGAATCCGGCAGCCTGCTCGAGGGCTATTTTGCCCTGACGATGGACGTGCCGACGAGCGAGGACTTTGACTTCCGCATCGAGCAGATGCGCAGCGGTCTGCAGAACGTCTACGGCTTCGCGGTCACGAAGGCCGGCCGCGCCTACCGCGACGGCGGCCGGAGCTGCGAGGCAGGAGACGAGATCGTCCTGCGCGGCAGCAGGCTGCTCGCCGCGGCCGCCGACGCGCCGACCGCCTTTGCGCAGGCCCTCGAGGGCTTCGAGGAGCTCGGCGACTGCGAGACCTGCGTGATCCTGCGCGGCGCGGACGTGCCGGAGGAAGACGAACAGCCGCTTCTGGACGCGATCGCGGAAAAAGCCCCCCTGCTCGAGGCAACCGTCCTCGACGGCGGCCAGCCGCTCTACCACTGGCTGATCGGCCTGATCTGAGATTCGCATTCTGATTTTTCCCCCTTCGGAGGTGCTTATGGACTGGCTTTACTGGGCGATCCCCGCCGCCGTCGTCGGCCTGTTTCTCCTGCCGACGATGGCCGTTGCGGGCATCATCTACACGGTGCTGCTCGTGCGGACATCCAAGAAAAAATGGGACCGGAGCTGCTCGATCCCCACGGACGAGGAATACTGCCGGATGTTCGACATCGGCATCGAGTGGGACAAACAGTACGGCGCCTGCAAGCATCCGGTCGAGATCGTCAGCGACGGCTTCCGCCTCGCGGGCGAATACTTCGACTTCGGCGCGAAGAAGGCCGTCATCATCATCCCGGGCCGCATGGAATCGCTGCTCTATTCCTATTTCTTCGCCGAGCCCTTCCGCGTCGGCGGCTGCAATGTGCTCGTGATCGACAACCGCTCCCACGGGCTCTCCGAGGGCAGGGTCGTCAGCCTTGGCTTCCGCGAGTACCGGGACATCCTGGGCTGGTCGAAGCTGCTGCATGACGAGCTCGGCAACGAGACCGTCATCCTGCACGGCATCTGCATCGGCGCCGAGGTCGCCGTCTTCGCGCTGACCTCGAAAGACTGCCCGGACTATCTGCGCGGCATGGTGGCCGAGGGCATGTTCACGAACTTCTACCAGTCCTTCCGCAACCACATGATCGACGGCCGTCACCCGCTCTTCCCGCTGGCCGGAGAGGTCATGCTTCTGACCCGCATCTTCTCCCACGCCAGAGCCGTCACGGACGGCCCGCTCAAGCGGATCCCCGGGCTCAAAAAGCCCATCCTCTTCCTGCACAGCCGGGAGGACATCTTCTCCGTCCCCGCCCAGGCGGACGCGCTCTATGCGGCCTGCGGTTCGGAGCAGAAGAAGCTGGTCTGGTTCCCGGTGGGGGCCCACTCCCGCATCCGCATCAACGACGCCGAGGCCTACGACCGGGCGATTGTCGACTATCTGCCCGTGTTTGAGACCGAGGGCGTTCCGGTCGCCTGAAAGGGGGACGTTTCATGACCTGTCCGCACTGCGGCGCGTCCGCGCCGGAGGGCGCGATCTACTGCCCGGTCTGCGGCGCTGTCATCGCTGCGCTTCCGCCCGCTCCGGCCCGCCCGGCGATCCCGCCGGAGGCCGAATCGCGCGCCGGGGGCATCCTGGCCCGGGGCATCGTCAGCCTTGTCTTCTGTGAAATACCGATCCTCGGGATCATCCTCGCCGCGATCGCCAACGGAAAGGCAAGCCGCTTTCTCCGCGCCTGGCCCGGCGTCGGCGGCAGAGCGCGGGTCGGCGCGATCCTGTCGAAGGTCGCGCTCATCGTGAGCATCGCCGTAACCAGTCTCTACGGCCTTATCTTTCTTCTGGGATTCCTGGGTATTTACGGAGATCCCCATTCGAAAACCGTTCCGGAAACGACCGGGGCAGGCGTCGCTCTCTCTGCGGCGATCCGCGCGGTCCTGTCCGGCTCGGTATAAACAACCCTGTCAATTCAAACAAAAGGAGTGTTTTCGATGTTCTGCATCAAATGCGGCAGACAGATCCCGGATGACGCGGTCTTCTGTCCCGCCTGCGGCGCCACCCAGGGTGATCAGATGCCTCAGGCCATAGCGCCGAATCAGCCGGCTGCCTGGAAGAAACCGGTAAGCCCGGAAGAGGACGCCCTTGCCGGTTCCATCCTGACCTGGGGCATTCTCGGCCTGGCCTTCTCCGCGACTGTGATCCTCGGCATCATCTTCTCTGCGATCGGCCTGAGCAAGGCAAGACGCTTCCAGGAGACCTACGGTCCCCTGCACCACCGCGCAAAGGTCGGCAGGATTCTCTCCCTCGTCGGTCTGATCGTCAGCCTCGTCATGATCCTGTTCTGGACCGTCTACGGCATCATCATCGCGCATGCTGTCAACCTTATAAAGGAAGCCGGAGAGAGGGGCCATTCCTACTATTCCGGCAGTTACGGCTGGAGAACGTAAGAAACCGCGGAATCTCCCGCGGCGAAAATATTACAAGAATCTTTTATGAAAAGGAGCGAATACTATGAATTGCAGCAATTGCCAA
>JAFPFL010000039.1 GCA_017425545.1 Oscillospiraceae bacterium
GCCGGCCTTCGGCACGTTTTCACCGTTGACGATTGCTTCATAGGTCTTGACACGGCCGACCACGTCGTCGGACTTGACGGTCAGGATCTCCTGCAGCGTATAGGCGGCGCCGTAGGCTTCCAGCGCCCAGACTTCCATTTCGCCGAAGCGCTGACCGCCGAACTGCGCCTTGCCGCCGAGCGGCTGCTGCGTGACCAGCGAGTAGGGACCGGTGGAACGCGCGTGAATCTTGTCGTCGACCAGATGGTGCAGCTTGAGGAAGTAGACCCAGCCGACGGTGACGATATTGTCAAACTGCTCGCCGGTGCGGCCGTCGTAGAGGATGGACTTGCCGTCCTCGCGCAGGCCTGCCAGCTTCAGGGTCTCGCGGATATCCTTCTCGTTCGCGCCGTCGAAGATCGGGGTGGAGACCTTCCAGCCCAGAGCCTTGGCAGCGTAGCCCAGATGGACGTCCAGGACCTGACCGATGTTCATACGGGAAGGCACGCCCAGGGGGTTCAGGACGATGTCCAGCGGGGTGCCATCGGGCAGGAAGGGCATATCCTCCTCGGGCAGAACACGGGAAACGACGCCCTTATTGCCGTGACGGCCGGACATCTTGTCGCCGACGGAGATCTTGCGCTTCTGCGCGATATAGACGCGGACGACCTGGTTGACGCCGGGGCTCATCTCGTCGCCGTTGGCGCGGGTGAACTTCTTGACGTCCACGATGATGCCGCTCTCGCCGTGGGGAACCTTGAGGGAGGAGTCGCGGACCTCGCGGGCCTTCTCGCCGAAAATCGCGCGGAGCAGACGCTCCTCAGCGGTGAGCTCGGTCTCGCCCTTGGGCGTGACCTTGCCGACCAGGTAATCGCCGGAGGTGACCTCCGCGCCGATGCGGATGATGCCGTTCTCGTCGAGGTCCTTCAGAGTGTCCTCGCCGACGTTCGGAATGTCGCGGGTGATCTCTTCCGGGCCGAGCTTGGTGTCGCGGGCCTCGGTCTCATACTCCTCGATGTGGATCGAGGTGAAGACGTCCTCGCGGACCAGGCGCTCGTTGAGCAGGATGGCGTCCTCGTAGTTGTAGCCTTCCCAGGTCATGAAGCCGATCAGCACGTTCTTGCCGAGGGAGATCTCTCCCTGAGAACAGGCGGGACCGTCGGCAATGATCTGGCCGTCGACGACTTGCTCGCCGACCTCGACGATCGGGCGCTGATTGATGCAGGTGCCCTGGTTGGAGCGGGCGAACTTGGTGAGCTTGTAATCCCTGACCTCGCCGGACTCGTAGCGGATCGTGATCCAGTCGGCGGAGACGCGGGTGACGGTGCCGGTGCCCTCAGCCTTCAGGCAGACCTCGGAGTCGACCGCGCACTTGTGCTCGATGCCGGTGGCGACGATCGGGGCCTCGGTGACCATCAGAGGCACGGCCTGACGCTGCATGTTCGCGCCCATCAGAGCACGGTTCGCGTCGTCGTTCTGGAGGAAGGGGATGAAGGCGGTGGCCACGGAGACCATCATCTTCGGGGAGACGTCGATGTAGTCGATCTGCTCGCGGTCGACCGCAATGATCTCGTTGCGGTGGCGGCAGGTGACACGGGCATTGACCAGGAAGCCGTTCTCGTCGATCGGCTCGTTGGCCTGAGCGATGCGGAAGTCGTCTTCCACGTCGGCGGTCATGTAGTCGACACGGTCGGTGACCTTGGTGCCGGCGTACTTGCCGTTCTCGTCATAGACGCGCTCGAGCTTGCGGAAAGGCGCTTCGATGAAGCCGTACTCGTTGATCTTGGCAAAGCAGGCCAGGTAGTTGATCAGGCCGATGTTCGGACCTTCGGGCGTCTCGATCGGGCACATGCGGCCGTAGTGGCTGTAGTGGACGTCGCGGACGTCGAAGGAGGCGCGCTCTCTGGACAGGCCGCCGGGGCCGAGGGCGGACAGACGGCGCTTGTGCGTCAGCTCGGCCAGGGGGTTGTTCTGGTCCATGAACTGAGACAGCGGAGAGGAGCCGAAGAACTCCTTGATGACCGCCGTGACCGGACGGATGTTGATCAGGCTCTGGGGCGTGACCGTCTCCAGATCCTGCACCGTCATGCGCTCGCGGATCACGCGCTCGAGGCGGGTGAAGCCGACGCGGAACTGGTTCTGCAGCAGCTCGCCCACGCAGCGCAGGCGGCGGTTGCCGAGGTGGTCGATGTCGTCGGTGCTGCCAACACCGTTGGCCACGCAGATCAGGTAGTTGATCGAAGCGAGGATGTCGTTCACCGTGATGTGCTTGGGCAGAAGCGCGTTGCGCTCGTCCTCAATGGCAAATTTCCAGTCCTCTTCGGTCCAGTTCTCTTCCTTTGCCTTCTCCAGCATCGTGCGGAGGGTGGCGAAGTCGACCTTTTCCTTGATGCCCATCGTGCGCGGATCGAAATCCACGAAGCGGGACATGTCGGCCGTGCCGTTGGAGAAGATCTTGAGTTCCTTGCCGTTGACCATCAAAACCGCTTCGTTGACCGCGTGGTCGGAGATCTCATGGGCTCTGGCGCGGGTCAGGACCTCGCCGGGCATGGCCAGGACCTCGCCGGTCATCGGATCGACGATGGGCTGTGCCAGCTCGTTGCCGGCAAGACGCGACCAGATGTCCATCTTCTTGTTGAACTTGTAGCGGCCGACCTTCGAGACGTCGTAGCGGCGGTCGTCGAAGAGCAGGGCCTCCAGATAGGAGCGGGCGTTGTCGACTGTGGGGGGCTCGCCGGGACGGAGCTTGCGGTAGATCTCCAGCAGGCTGTCCTCGGGCGTATGGCAGGTGTCCTTCTCGATCGTGGAGGTGATGAAGGGCGTCTCGCCGAACATCTCGAGGATCTTCGCGTCGCTGTCCACGCCGAGGGCGCGGATCAGGCAGGTGACAGGCAGCTTTCGGTTCTTGTCGATGCGGACGTAGAAAACGCTCTGCGTGTCGGTCTCATATTCGAGCCATGCGCCGCGGTAAGGGATGATCTGCGCGGTGTAGGTGTGCTGGTCGGCCTTGTCGACCTCGTCGCCGTAGTACATGCCGGGGCTGCGGACGATCTGGGAGACGATAACGCGCTCGGCGCCGTTGATGACGAAGGTGCCGCCGTTGGTCATGAGCGGGAAATCGCCCATGAAGATCTCCTGCTCCTTGATCTCGCCGGTCTCCTTGTTGCGCAGGCGCACCTTGACCTTGATCGGGCGGGCGTAGGTGGCGTCGCGCTCCTTGCACTCCTCGACCGTGTACTTGGGCTTGTCGTTCATCGAGTAGTCGAGGAACGAGAGCTCCAGGTTGCCGGTGTAGTCGGTGATGGCGTCCGTGTCGCGGAACACCTCGTGCAGGCCTTCCTCAAGGAACCAGTTGTAGGAGTCCTTCTGGATCTTGAGCAGGTTGGGCATCTCGAGAATCTCGTTGTACTTGGCAAAGCTCTTGCGGAGGGTCTTGCCGAAGTACGCGTCCTTAACCAATGCCATTGGGGTTCATCACTGCCTTTCTGAATGGTATGAAAGCTGCGGTTTTACTGTGATACACCCGGCCCGGTTGACAGTTTTCGTGGAGATCGCTTGCAATCGGCGTCGGGGCGTGATATACTGTGTATGGTAAGGGTGAAATCTGCGGGTTTTCGAATTCGCACAGTTTGGAGTCCGATTATATCACAGTTGGGCCGCAAAGTCAATGGATTTTGCGGGCTTTTTTTCGTTTTTTTGCAGGGCGGCGCCGGAGCCGGCTCTGCGATTTTTTTCTTGACAATATGATCGTTTGGCGATAAAATGATCGATGGATTTGTTTACCCGGCTCATCTTTTCGGGGAGCTGAGCCGGTGTGTTACTGATTCTCGGCATACCCAATTCTGAATGAGAGGAGGTGTGCAGAGTTATGGAATGGTTATATTACGTCCTGCCCCTTGCAGGATTTTTGATTGGAGCCATTATTTTCTTCTTTGCCGGCATTACCTACCGCAAGAAGGTCGCGGAAAAGCAGATCGGCAGCGCGGAAGAAGAAGCCAAGCGCATGATCAACGAAGCCATCAGAAGTGGCGAGAGCAAGCAGCGTGAAATGCTTCTTGAGGCAAAAGAGGAGATCCATAAAACTCGCACGGAAAACGAAAAGGAAATCAAGGAGCGCCGCACGGAGCTCAACAAGCAGGAGCGGCGTCTGCAGCAGAAGGAAGAGTCGCTCGACAAGAAGCTGGACAACTACGAGCGCAAGGAGGAGGAGATCCGCAAGCGTCAGCAGGCAGTGGCCGCGACGCAGGACGAGGTCAACCTCATCAAGAAGTCCCAGCTTGAGATGCTGGAGAAGATCTCCGGCTTTACCCAGGAAGAAGCCAAGGCCTACATTATTAAGAATATGGAGACCGAGGCCCGCCACGACGCCGCCATGAAGCTCAAGGAGATCGAAAACGAGCTGCGCGAGAACTCCGACCAGCTCGCGCGCGAGATCATCTCCACCGCGATCCAGCGCTGCGCCGCCGACCACGCCGCCGAAGCGACGGTCTCCGTGGTCGCCCTGCCCAACGACGAGATGAAGGGCCGCATCATCGGCCGCGAGGGCCGCAACATCCGCACCCTCGAAACCATCACCGGCGTCGATCTGATCATCGACGACACCCCCGAGGCCATCACGGTCTCCTCCTTCGATCCGGTCCGCCGCGAGATCGCCCGCGTCGCTCTGGAGAAGCTGATCGCCGACGGCCGCATTCATCCGACCCGCATCGAGGACATGGTCGAAAAGGCCCGCCGCGAGGTCGAGCAGATCATCAAGCGCGAAGGCGAGCGCGCCTGCTTCGAGACCGGCGTGACCGGCATGCATCCGGAGCTGATCAAGCTCCTCGGCCGCCAGAAGTTCCGCACCTCCTACGGTCAGAACGTGCTGAACCACTCGATGGAAGTCGCCCACATCGCCGGCCTTTTGGCAAGCGAGCTCGGCGAGGACGTCGCCCTGGCCAAGCGCGCAGGTCTGCTGCATGATCTCGGCAAGAGCGTCGACCACGAGATGGAGGGCAGCCACGTCCAGCTCGGCGTGGAGCTCGCCAAGAAGTACAAGGAGAGCCCCGAGGTCATCCACGCGATCGAGGCGCACCACGACGACGTGGAACCCAAGACCGTGATCGCCTGCCTGGTTCAGGCGGCGGATGCGATCTCGGCCGCCCGCCCCGGCGCACGGCGTGAGAACGTGGAAAACTACGTCCGCAGACTGGAGAAGCTTGAAGAGCTGACCAGCAGCTTCCCGGGCGTCGAAAAGGCGTTCGCGATCCAGGCCGGCCGCGAGGTCCGCATCATGGTCAAGCCCGAGGACGTGTCCGAGGACAACATGGTCCTGATGGCGCACGACATTGCCAAGAAGATCGAGGCCGAGCTCGAATACCCCGGCCAGATCAAGGTCAACCTGGTCCGCGAGACCAAGGCAGTGGACTACGCGAAGTAAACATGCATACGAAAAGCCCGCACGGCAGTGCGGGCTTTTTTTGTTCAATTGAGCGTTTAGAATTGTCGGAGTTTTTCAATTCGTAGAATTGAAAAACGGAATGAAAATCGGCTTCTGAGCGTGATTTCCATAGGGTCGGCGCACAGGTGTGCGCCCCTGCAGCTCGCTTCCTTCGTCCCCTGTTCCCTTCGGCCCCTTTTTTATTTCGTCCCGAAGGGACACCGATACTGTCCACTGGCGAAGTCTTACGCCTTGTGCCCGCCGACCTGGGCGTTGCGGTCGCGCATCGTGGCGGCCTCCTCGAGGTTCATGCCCTTGAGCACCGCGTTTTTGCCGTAGCGGCGGCGGAGCTCCAGGATCGTCTTCTGCCGGGCCTTCTCGCGCGCCTGAGCGGCGGCGCGCCGCTCGGCGTCCTCAGGCGTCTCGAAGAGGCTGAGCTGGGTCGGGCGGCGGGCGATCTCCTGCTCGCTGACCAGGCGGTTGGCCGAGACCGTGACGCGGCGGACCGTGAGCGTCGGGTCCGCGATCCGGTCGAAGAGCTGCTCCATCGCCGCGGCGATCTCCTTCGTCGAGTTCGTATAGTCGCGGAGGGCGGCGGTCCCGTTGGCGGGCTTCGGCACCGTTCTGCTGTAGCCGTCGCGCTCGGTCGGGCCTTCGTAGCCCATGCCTGGGGCGGCGTTTTCGATGTCGTAGCCGAGGGCGAGGCCGAGGCGGTCGGTCATCATCTCCTGCTCGACCAGGTCGAGGACCAGGGAGTCGGTCATCTCGCGGACAATCAGACGCGCCTCCTCGTATCTGTAGGGCCGGTGGAGGACCTGGCCGGAGGAGATGCTGGTCGTGGAGGGCTTATAGGCCTTGATCGCGGCGATCGTGCAGGGCTCATAGCCCCAGGCGTGGTCGATCAGATACTCCGCGCTGACGCCGAAGAGCTTGAAGAGCAGCTCCTCGTTGAGGCGGTCGCTCGCCTTGCCGAGCGAGCAGCGCGCGATATCCCCCATCGTGTACATGCCGTTGCTCGCAAGTCGGCGCGCAATGCCGGGACCGATGCGCCAGAAATCGGTCAGCGGGCGGTGCTCCCAGAGCTGCTCCCTGAAGGACTGCTCGTTGAGCTCGGCGATGCGCACGCCGTCCTTGTCCGGCGGCATGTGCTTGGCGACGATGTCCATGGCGACCTTGGCGAGGAAGAGATTCGTTCCGACGCCAGCGGTGGCGGTGACGCCGGTGCGCTCGAGGACGTCGCGGATCATCCGCATGGCCAGCTCCCGGGCAGTGCACTTGTAGGTGTTGAGATAGGGCGTCGCGTCGATGAAGACCTCGTCGATGGAATAGACGTGGACGTCCTCCGGGGCGACGTATTTGAGATAGGTCTGATAGACGCCGGCGCTGCAGTCCATATAGTGTGCCATCTGCGGGACGGCGATGATGAAATCCACCGCGAGCGACGGGTTCGCGCGCAGCTCGGTGTCGTCGGCGGACTTGCCGTAGAATTTCAGGGCCGGCGCAGCAAGGACGCGGCGCTCGTTTATCTCGGCGACCTTCTGCCGGACCTCGAACAGACGGGGGCGGCCGGGAATGCCGCGGGCCTTCAGGGCAGGCGAAACCGCCAGACAGATCGTCTTGTCCGTCCGGCTCTCGTCTGCCACGACGAGGTTCGTCGTGAGCGGGTCCAGACCCCGCTCCACGCACTCGACCGAGGCATAGAAGGATTTCAGATCAATGGCAAGGTAGGACTTCTCCTGCATGGGCGTTCCTCCGGCGCCGACCGGCGCGATCGCAGGAAAGGACCGGCTCGCAGGAGCCGGTCCTTTTTGCAGTTCCGATTATTTTGCAAGGACCTTTTTCAGGTGGACAAAGTCAGGCAGGCCGGTGATCTTCGGCTGCTTGGTCTCGCCCTGGATCAGCGGCAGGCAGTAGTCGACGAAGTCCTTCGTGACGCCGTTGTGCTCGGGCGTGATCCATTCCAGCGGGACCTTCTGCTCGGCGTTGGCGACTTCGGTGAGGTCGAGCAGAACGTACTCGCACTTGTAGCCGTCGGAGCGGTCGCAGCGGAAGCCGACCATCTTGCCGGAGATGCCGGACAGCGCGGTCTTGACGGCGGCCTTGCCGGCGTTGAAGCTCTCTTCGATGTCGGTGGCGGAGGCGACGTGGGAGCCGCAGCGCTGGAGCAGGCTCAGCTCGATGCCGCGGACCTTCGCGCCGGTGGCCGCCTTGACCACGGCCGCCAGACGGGCGGCGAGGCCGCCGAGCTGGGCGTGGCCGAAGCCGTCGGTGCCGGAGGTCTTGGCCTCGGAGACGAAGGAGCCGTCGGCGTAGTGGACGCCCTCGGAGACCGCGACGAGGCACTTGCCGGTCTCGTCATAAACGCGCTTGACGTCGGCGATGAAGCGGTCCATATCGAAGTCGACCTCGGGCAGGTAGATCAGGTCCGGGCCGTCGCCGTAGAGGTTGCCGAGGCAGGCAGCGGCAGTGAGCCAGCCGGCATGGCGGCCCATGCACTCGACGATCGTGATCTGGCCCACGTCATAGACGCGGGAGTCGCGGCTGACCTCCATCAGGGAGGTGGCGATATACTTGGCCGCGGAGGGGAAGCCGGGGCAGTGGTCGGTGCCGTAGAGGTCGTTGTCGATGGTCTTGGGCACGCCGATCACGCGGCACTCATAGCCCATCCTCGCGCAGTAGCGGCTGATCTTGTTGCAGGTGTCCATCGAGTCGTTGCCGCCGTTGTAGAAGAAATAGCGGACGTTGTACTTCTTGAAGATCTCGAGGATGCGCTTGTAGTCGGTGTCGTCCACGTCGGGGTCCTTCATCTTGTAGCGGCAGGAGCCCAGCGCGGAGGAGGGCGTGTAGAGCATCTTTTCGAGTTCCTTCGGATCCTCCTCGTCCATGACAAAGAGACGGTCGTTCAGAACGCCCTTGATGCCGTGGCTGGCGCCGTAGACTTTCGTGATGTACTCACTGTCGAGGGCGGTACGGATGACGCCGTAGGCAGACGCGTTGATGACGGCGGAAGGGCCGCCGGACTGGCCGATGATGGCCGAGCCGATCAGAGGCGTATTCGCCATAATGTAAGACCTCCATAATAGATTTTCGAAATATGCTCCGCGTGGCGCGGAAACACAGGATAGATATGTATAATTTACCATCAATTCCAGGGGATGTCAAGGTAAACAGGAAATTTCACAGAACCGGAGGGCATCCTCGCACCCGCCGTGCTCCGGGACAGAGCGCCAGGATAGATGCGCCGGCTGTCCGACGCTGAGAACCCCCGGGGGGAGCTTATAATACGGGGCTGCCCGGCCGGGCCGTCACAGGGAGCAGGGTGCAGAGCAGAACGGCGGACAGCAGGGCAGCTATGATACGTTTTTTCATGGCTCTCGTTTCTCCTTTTCACATAGATTTGGACACGGATCCTCCAAAGAACCGGACAGAACCCGCTCTGAGCATGATGATACACAATCTCCGGGAAACGTGCAAGGGATTTTTGAAAACGGTATACGCAACAGAAAACCCGTCAAAATTCGGTATGAATTGAGAAATATTCCGCAATACAAAATTTTAGCCCGATTCCGGAACATTTGCTTTACATGCGGGCATTTTTGCGATAAAATAGGGGTATTGAAGCAAGGAGGTTCACCATGGACTTTAACGACTTGCAGGAACGAAAGAAGCGAAGCAAGAAGCGCTGGAACATCATCGCCTTTATTCTGCTCTGCTCGCCGCTCACGCCGCTTGGCGCCGGCTTGTTCGTCGCAAACTGGCTGGACATTCTGCCCAACATCGGGGGAACGCTCGACATTAAAAAGGCAGTTGCCGACGTATCCGCAGATCTGCGGAATCCCCAGCCGACCCGTCAGGTGGAGCAGCCGAACGCGAAAAAGATAGAAACCGGCATGCCGAAGTACGGCGGACTGCTGACCGCTGTCGGCGCGATAATCGGCGCCGTCTTCGCGATCCGCGGCGCCGCCGGGATCGTGCAGGCCTTCCAGGAGGGCGTCACGATCTGGAATCTGCTGCTTCCGGTGAGCTGCCTGACCGTGGCGGTCGGCAGCGGCGTCGTGGCCGCCTACGGCCATATCCGCAGGAAGAAGAAGCAGCGTTTTGAGGCCTATCTCAAGCTGATCGGCGACAAGACCGCCGTTCCGATCCATTA
Source organism: Oscillospiraceae bacterium (assembly GCA_017425545.1). Taxonomy (GTDB): domain Bacteria; phylum Bacillota; class Clostridia; order Oscillospirales; family Oscillospiraceae; genus JAFRPC01. Next base: position 9,549 of record JAFPFL010000039.1, read on the forward strand.
TCTGGCCGACGTGATGGGCATCGACTACCACAAGGTCATCAAGGATCTGCGAGAGATGATCAGGCGCGGCCTGCTCAAGCCGGCATGGCTTGATCTCAAAACCTACCGCCTGATGCGCACCGACTACACCGAGGCGCAGGCCGAGGAGCCCGAGGAAAAGAAGGAGGAGGCCATCTCCCGCAACGACCGCATCCTGCGCCAGATCCGCGCGGACAACGACCTGATCGCCGACGTGGAGGTCTCCCGGAAGATCGACCGCATCGAGGATCTGACGCGGAAGATCTTCGCGATCCTCGACGAGCGGCCGGAAAAAGAGGAAAAGCTCTACAACTTCATGAACTACTACCTGCCCACGACGCTCAAGGCGCTCGAGAGCTACGCCCGTCTGGAGGCGCAGGGCATCGAGACCGCCGCGATCAAGGAGGCCAAGCAGAAGATCAATCTGGCCCTCGACGAGCTCGCCGACGGCTACGAAAAGCAGCTGGACAAGCTCTTTGAGGACGACGTGGTGGACATCACCGCCGACATCGACGTGATGCGGAAGATGCTCCACAAGGACGGCCTGCAGGCCGACGAGATCGTCGCCGCGACGAAGAAAGAACAGAAATGACCTGGGACGAGCTGCTCGCGCGTCCGCTGGAACGCGAACCGCACCGCACGACCCTCGCCCGCGCGGAGGCCGCCGCAGCCGCGGGAACCGTCTATCCGCCGCGCAGGGACTGGTTCGCCGCCCTTGAGCGGACGCCGCCCGAGGCTGTGCGCGCCGTGATCCTCGGTCAGGATCCCTACCACGAGCCGGGGCAGGCCAACGGCCTGGCCTTCTCCGTGGCGGAGGGCGTGCGCCTCCCCCCTTCCCTGCGGAATCTGTTCCGGGAGCTGTCGGACGACGTCGGCGCCGCACCCCGGAGCGGCGATCTGGGCTTCTGGGCCGATCAGGGCGTGCTGCTGCTGAACACGGTGCTGACCGTGGAGGCCGGCAGGGCGAACAGCCACAGGGACCTCGGCTGGCAGACGCTGACCGACGAGATCATCGCCGCGCTGCGTCCTCTGCCGCAGCCGATCGCCTTCATCCTCTGGGGCGCGCAGGCGCAGAAAAAGCGGGGGCTGATCCTGCCTGCCGCCGGGCCGCGGCTGACGCTCGAATCCGCGCATCCGAGCCCGCTCTCCGCGCACCGGGGCTTTTTCGGATCCGCGCCGTTTTCGAAGGTCAATGCGTTTCTGGCCGCGAACGGCGCCCGGACGATCGACTGGGCCGGAACGGAGGAGATCCCATGAAAAAGCTGTTTTCTATCCTCGCCCTGCTCTGTCTGAGCGCCGCCCTGCTCTGCGCATGTTCCAAAAAGTCCGCCGGCGGGTCTGACCTGCTGCCGGGCGTCTGGGTCAACGCGGGGCAGTATTCCGAGGGTAGGGACTTCGTCGAGACCCTGACCGTCAACGCGGACGGAACGCTCCGGGTCCATCTGGACTATCAGGGCGCGGCCTACGCCGATCTGGACGGGACCTGGGTCGGAAGCGGGAAAACGCTGACCTTCACGATGTCGGACGGGACCGTCCGCGTCTATGACTACGCCGTCTCGCAGACCGAGCTGACGCTCGAGGGCAGCGGAAAGACGGTCGCCTATCAAAGAAAATAACAATTCTAAATAGAAACACAAAGGAGAAAGAAAACCATGAAGAAAACCGTACTGCGCAGCTACGCCCGCCTGATCGCCCGGGTCGGCGTCAATATCCAGAAGGGCCAGGAAGTCATGATCAACTGCGATCTTGACCAGCCCAAATTCGTGGAGCTCCTGGTGGACGAGTGCTACAAGGCCGGCGCCAGGAAGGTCATTGTGGAGTTCAACTACCAGCCCCTGCAGAAGCTCCATGTCCGCCACCGCAGCGTCACCACGATGGCAAAGGTGGAAGAGTGGGAAAAGGTCCGTATGCAGCACTATGTGGACACCCTCCCCTGCCGCATCTACCTGACCTCCGAGGATCCCGACGGCCTCAAAGGCATCAATCAGGAGAAGATGGTGAAGGCCTCCAGAAAGCGCTACCCCATCATCAAGCCGTACCGCGATCAGATGGAAAACAAGTATCAGTGGTGCATCGCCGCCGTTCCCGGCGCGGCATGGGCCAAGAAGCTCTTCCCCGACCTGCCCAAGGGCAAGGCTATCGAAAAGCTGTGGGAAGCCATCCTCTTCACCTCCCGCGTGACCGACGATCCGGTCAAGGCCTGGGACGAGCACAACCAGGATCTGCACGACCGCTGCGCCTACCTCAACAGCCTCGGCATTGAGGAGCTGATCTACAAGGGAACCAACGGCACCGACTTCCGGGTCGGCATGATCCCCGAGGCCGAGTTCAAGGGCGGCGGAGACCGCAGCCTGCAGGGCGTCTTCTTCAACCCGAACATCCCCACCGAGGAGTGCTTCATCTCCCCGATGCGCGGCAAGGCTGAGGGCATCGTTTACGCCACCAAGCCCCTGTCCTATCAGGGCCAGCTGATCGAGGACTTCTCGGTCCGCTTTGAAGACGGCAAGGCCGTCGAGGTCCATGCCGCCCGCAACGAAGAACTGCTCAAGAAGATGATCTCGATGGACGAGGGCGCCGCCTATCTGGGCGAGTGCGCGCTGGTGCCGGTCAACTCCCCGATCTCCGAGTCCGGCCTGCTGTTCTACGAAACCCTGTTTGACGAGAACGCCGCCTGCCACCTGGCGCTCGGCGCCGGCTTCGCCGACACGATCAAGGGCTTCGAGGAGAAGAGTCTTGAGGAGTGCCGCAAGCTCGGCATCAACGAGTCCATGATCCACGTGGACTTCATGATCGGCTTTGAAGGCCTCGACATCGACGCCAAGACCCGCGACGGCAAGACCGTTCCGATCTTCCGCGCCGGCAAGTGGGCCTTCTGATCTGACGGAACCGATTGACGATCCGGCCAGCGGCGCTGAGGCGCCCTGACCGGGCCATCTGCTACGAAAGAGGTGTGCTCTATGAACAGATCAAGAAGCGGCAGGAGGAAGACCACCGGCTCTCAAATCCTGTTTCGCTACGTCCTTGTATTGCTGGTGATCGCCACGCTCGCCGCAGGCTGGCTGTTCTACCGGACCTATTTCGGTTCGGACAAGGCCGCCGCCCCGAAGGCAAAGCCCGCTCCGTCACAGAATCTTGACGCCACGGAGCATATGCCGCAGACCGAACCCGAGACGGAGGTTCCCGCGCCGGAGACCACGGCCGCCGAGACGGAGCCCCAGGTCATGACCGTGACCATGATGGCGGTCGGCGACAATCTGATCCACAACACGGTCTACCGCTCCGGCTGGGGCACCGATCCCTGGAATTACGACCATCTCTACGCCCACGTCAAGGATGACATTGAATCGGCGGACATCGCCGTGATCAACCAGGAGACGATCTTCGTCTCGACCATGCGAACGTCTCCAACTACCCCGCCTTCGGCACGCCCCGCGAGATCGGCGACGCGGTCTACAAGGCAGGCTTCGACGTGATCCTCCACGCCAGCAACCACGCCATGGACAAGGGCATCCAGAACATCTACGACGCGATCGACTACTGGAGCGACAAGGACGTGACCGTGCTCGGCATCCACAAGAGCGCAGCCGACGCCGCCGTGCCGACCATCGTCGAGAAAAACGGCATCAAAATCGGCATGATCAACTACACCTACGGCCTCAACGGCTTCGTCCTGCCCGCCGGCAACGAGTTCGCCGTGGACCTGCTGGACTACCGCGACAAGCTGCTCTCGGACATCGAATACCTGGAGGAGAACGCCGACATCACCGTTGCCTTCCTCCACATGGGCATCGAGTACATGGTCACACCGAGCGCCGCCTCGAAAGAAATGGTGGAGCTGGTCGTCTCGCACGGCGTGGACCTGTGCATCAACGCGCATCCCCACGTTGTGGAGCCCTGCGTGGACTACGTTGCCAAAAACGGCAACAAGGCCGTCGTCTACTACTCGCTCGGCAACTTCATCTCCGCGCAGAACCGGCTCGACAGCCTGCTCGGCGGCATGGCGAAGCTGACGATTCAGAAGACCGTTCAGAACGGCACGTCCGTCACCGAGGTCACGGAGCACGAGCTGCTACCGATCGTCACCCACTCCGCCTACGGCACCGCCTACAGCGTCTACCACCTGGAGGACTACAACGACACCCTCGGCTCCCAGCATATCATGCACCGGATGACGACGAAGGAGCTCTGGAATCGCTGGCACGAGATCGTCGGCGACGAGGAATAACGGAGCCGTTCGATCTCTTCAAAAAACCGGCCTGTTCGGCCGGTTTTTTTGGGAACGAATCCGCCTCTGATTCGTCTGACAGATGCAAATGGAAGCGCACAAGCTTCCCAAAGGAAAGAAGGATACCTAATATGCCCGAACTTGAAACCGCAGTCGCCGCGGCTGAACCCGCCGCCGCGAAAAAAGCCACGAAAAAGCGCGCCGTCGTCTACGGCGTGTTCTCCGTTCTGCTGGTGCTCGGCGTGCTCGCCGGCATCGCCGCGGCGATCCTGCAGACCAGAAACACGAACAAGCTGCTCAAGACCGCCATGCGCCAGAACGAGTCCATGCAGGCCGCGCTGGAAGCCGCTTTGAAGCAGTCTGACGAAAGCGGCGAGGACCTCGAGGAAGCCGAGGACGACGTCGTGATCATGGACGAATACACGATCCGCTCCACGACCCAGATCTCCGACGCCTACCTCTCCGGCGACACCTCCGCCCTGTCCGACCGCGACAAGGAGACGCTCGAGATGGCAAAGGACGTTCTCGACTCCGTCATCACCGACGACATGAGCGACTACGACAAGGAAAAGGCCATCTATACCTGGCTCACGACGAAGCTCACCGCCAACACCGGCCTGCTGACGGTGATTCCGAACACCGACGACGGCGCGGACAATCCCTACGGCGTGCTCAAAAACCGCAACCCGGTCTGTGTCGGCTACGCCACGACCTTCCGTCTGTTCATGCAGATGCTCGGCATCGAGTGCAAGGTCGTCCACAATCTCGACCGCTACCACTCCTGGGACCTGGTCAAGCTGGACGGCGACTGGTACCACGTGGACTGCTACATGGGCTCCGACTCCGGCAGCATGGCAAGCTTCAACATGGACGACAACACCGCCGCCAACGACCACGACTGGAACACCTCGTTCTTCCCCGCCGCACGCGGCACCCGCTATTCCCCCGCGATGATGAACCGCAAAACCGTCGAAGACCTCTACGCACTGCCAGCCTTAATCCGCGACGCGCTTGATGCGCGCGAGGATTGCTTCAGCTGCAGCTTTGACAAGCCGATCGACAGCAGCACCGAGCAGGCTGCCGCCGCCATGACGGACCGCCTCAACCAGGCCGTCTGGAACGTCGAAGGCGAGGAGATCAACGACTTCCGGCTGACCTGGGCCCTCGACGAGGAAGGCGCGTACGTCCTGCAGTGCTTCATCACCTACACAGGCGACCAGAACAACGACGAGCTCGACGAGGAGACAAGCGAAAAGATCAACGAGGCGATCTACGAGGTCTTCAACTGGAACGATTTTGAGGAGTATGACGATTCGGGCGAAGACATGAACGCCGGCGCGGAGTATGATGGCGAGGAGGGCGTCGGATGAAACGAATTGCAGCTCTGATCCTGGCGCTCTGCCTGGTCTGCAGCCTGGTTGGCTGCGAAAAGAAGACTGAGAAATCCGCCCAAACGACAACCGCCGCGCCGGAACAGGAGATCAGCATGTTTGATCTCAGCCGCGCCATGCTCGGCGCCGCGACCTTCGGTGAGATGCGCTACATCAGCAGCGCCGACGACTACGCGGAGGATAAGTTCTCCTACGTCTCCGACCTGGACTACGGAAAGGTCGAGGCCTTCTTCCTCGCCTACGCCGCCGACGGCAAAGGCAACGCCGACGAGATCGCCGTGATCCGCGTCAAGGACGCGCAGGACGTGAACGCCGCGATGGTCTCCCTGCAGAACCACCTGCAGAAGCGGGTCGCGCTCTACCAGACCTATGATCCCTCGCAGAGTGAAAAGCTCGGCAAGGGCAGCGTCTTTACGGACGGGCGATTCGCCGCCCTCATCGTCAGCGACGACAACCATGCGGTCCGCTCCGCCTTTGAAGCGTTCCTGAACAAATAAAGCCTGAACCCGCCGGGGTCCCCTGTTGGAGATCCCGGCGGGATTCGGCTTGATCCTATCCATTCTCGGAGGCGTACATGGTTTTTTCAAGCGCCGTTTTTCTGTTTCTGTTCCTGCCGGCTGTACTCGGGATCTGCCTGATCCTGCCGGCCAGGTTCCGCAACTGCTTCCTGTTCGCGGCCAGCCTGCTGTTCTATGCCTGGGGTGAGCCGCGGTATCTCTTTCTCATGCTCTTCTCCGCGGCCTTCAACTACGGCTGCGGCCTGCTGCTGGAGCGTTGGGACGGGCGGAGGGCTGAGCGCAGGGCTGTGATGATCCTCTCCGCCGTCGTCGACGTCGGCCTGCTCTGCTTCTTCAAGTACACAGATTTCGTCCTGCAGACGCTGAACGCTCTGACCGGCGCGGCAATCCCGCTTCTGAAGCTGGCTCTGCCGATCGGCATCTCCTTCTACAGCTTCCAGGCTCTCTCCTATATCATCGACGTCTACCGCGGAAAGGTGCGCGCGCAGCACAATTTCCTCGATTTCGGCATGTATCTGAGCCTGTTCCCGCAGCTGATCGCCGGGCCGATCGTGCGCTATTCGGAGATCGAGCACCAGCTCCGGCGCCGCAGCATGAACGCCGACCGACTGACGGAGGGGCTGCTCCGGTTCACCGTCGGACTCTGCAAGAAGGTCCTGCTCGCAAACCGGGCAGGCGCCATGTGGACGGAGATCTCCGCCTCCGCGCAGACGAATCCCGCGCTGACCGCCTGGATCGGCGCACTCGCCTTTACCTTCCAGATCTACTTTGACTTCTCCGGCTACTCCGACATGGCAATCGGCCTCGGCAGGCTCTTCGGCTTTGATTTCCCGGAGAACTTCCGCTACCCCTACACCGCGGTCTCGATCACCGACTTCTGGCGCAGATGGCACATCACCCTCTCCGCCTGGTTCCGCGAGTACGTCTATATCCCGCTCGGCGGCAACCGGAAGGGACTGGCGCGCCAGCTCCTCAACCTGCTGATCGTCTGGGCGCTCACCGGCCTGTGGCACGGCGCCGGAACGAACTTCCTGCTCTGGGGCCTGTATTTCTTCGTCTTCCTGGCGCTCGAGAAGCTCTTCCTCGGCAGGCTCCTCGCGAAGCTGCCGAAATTTGTGGGCTGGCTTTATACCCTGCCGGTCGTGGCGGTCTCCTGGATGATCTTCGCCTGCGACACGCCGGCCCTGCTCGGAAGCACCTTCCGCGCTCTCTTCGGTGCGAACGGCTTCTCCGATCCGCTGAGCCTCTATCTGCTCAAGAGCCGCGGCGCGCTGCTGATCCTCTGCGCCGTTGTCGCGAGCGGCCTGCCCGCCCGCCTGTGGCAGAGCATGAAGCGGCGCATCGGCGCGAATGCGGGAACGCTGTGCGAGATCGCGGCCTCCCTGCCGGCGCTCGCCCTCACGCTGTCGTTTTTGATCGGCGACAGCTACAACCCCTTCCTCTACTTCCGCTTTTAGGTGACTGCCATGAAGAGACTGAAAATCATCTATGTCACGCTTTTTATCGGGATCCTGTTTCTGTTCGGCGTCTGGGTGCTCGCGGCAAAGAACCGCAGCTTTTCAGACATGGAAAACCGCACGCTCAAGACCCGACAGGAGATCTCCTCTGACTTTTCCGGCGGGGACTTCCAGGCGGATCTGGAGCTTTGCCTGGCGGATCAGTTCCCGCTGCGGGACGCCGCCGTGCGTCTGCAGACGGACGTCCGGTATTGGATGGGCCAGCGGGACATCGGGGGCGCCTATCTGTGCTCAGGCGGGCGGCTCGTGCAGAAGATCACGGACGCCGACGTCGACCTGGCGCATCTAAAAAAGGACGCCGGACGCTACGGACGGCTGCAGAACACCGGCGTTCCGGTCTGTCTGATCCCCGTGCCCTCGGCCGGCGCCGCGCTGCGCAGTCAGCTCCCCGACGGCGCGGCCATGTACGATCTCGACCGCGTCTATGCCGCGATCTCCGAACAGAAGGGCGACGCCGCCCTGCTCGATCTGCGGCCGGCAATGCGCGAGTGCGGCGCGGACTACTACCGCACGGACCATCACTGGACGACCCGGGGCGCCTATGAGGCCTACGCCCTCTGGCGGCAGGCGCACGGACAGGACGTTCCGGCCTTCGAGGACCTGAACCCGCAGACCGCCACCGAAGATTTCCGCGGCAGTCTATATGCCAAGGCGCCGGCCTCCTGCGTGAAGGGCGAGCCCATCGTTCTGATCGAGGCGCCGCCGCGCCTGACTGTGGACGCGGACGGCCAGACCATCTCCCTCTATGATCTCGACGCCCTGTCGCAGCGCGACAAGTACCGCGTCTTCCTTTCCGGCAATCACGGACTGGTCACGATCGAAAATCCCGACGCCTCGGGCGGCACCCTGCTGCTGGTCAAGGACTCCTTTGCCAACTGCCTGGTCCCCTTCCTCGCCCGGGACTACCGCAGGATCCTGCTGGTCGACGAGCGATATGCCGCAGTCAGCCTGATGGAGCTCGCGCAGAGCGAACAGGTCGACGAGATCGCCGTCGTCAAGGAAGCCTGCAGCTTCTGACGCACATACGAAAAACAGAGGACGGTTCCGAAAAACCGTCCTCTGTTTTTCAGTTTCAGACCGGGCTGCGAAGCGGCACGTCCTCGATGACCCTGAGGCCGAATTCGGCAGCAAGGCGAAGCCCGTCCGCGATCGGCGCGGTCTGGAAATCCCGCGGGTCGTGTGCGTCCACACCGAGGACGGCGGTGACGCCCTCTTCGCCCGCGATGCGCCAGAAGGCGGGGTTCGGATACTGCTTGCCCTCGCTCATGCCGAGCAAGTTGATCTCCAGCGGCAGCCGGAGCTCGTTCGCGGCGCGGCAGAGCTTCCGCATGTACCGGTCGTAGATCTTCGGATCGCCGACGTAGGCGATCAGGTCCGGGTGCGCCAGGTAGGAATACAGGCCACTCTGCAGGCCGTCGATGCACTGGCCGACGTACTGGTCCAGGAGCTTCTCGTCCTCGGTCGGTCTGCCGCTGAAGACGCCGTCAAGCTCATTGAACAGCGCGTGCTGGCCGAGGATCAGATAGTCCAGCGGATAGTCCTTCAGAAAGGCGGTCTGATCTGCAAAGAAGCGGGGATAGTACTCCATCTCCAGGCCGATTTTCAGCTCGAGCCTGCCGCGGTATTCCTCCCGAAGCGCGAGCAGAACGTCGCAGTAGCCGCGCAGCTCCTCGGGCAGCATCCGGATGCGGGAGACGTAGTCGCTGTCAAACAGATAGGGCGCGTGGTCTGAAAAGCCAAGCAGGATGAAACCGGCGTCGATCGCCGACTCGATGTACTCCCGCTCCGAACCGTCCGCATGGTGGCAGCGCGGGGTATGCGTGTGGTAGTTCTTCTGCATGCGAAATCAGGCCTCCGTGTCGACCGCAGCGATCTTCTGCTCCTTTTTGAACACGAGGCGCAGGAAGATCATCGCCACGCCGACGACCAGCAGGATGCCGCCGACCAGGATCAGGCGGAAGCTGGGCTTCTCCAAAAACGCGCTCAGCAGATCGAGCTTCCTGATCTTCAGGGCGATCATGCCGGCGGTGCCAGCCGCCAGGGCCAGGAAGCCCGCAACCGTCAGGCTGATACCGACGTGGAGGAAGGCGCTCCGTCCGTGCCCGATCAGGATCAGGAAGATCACGATGAGCAGCACAAGCGCCAGACCGGCCAGGATCAGCTGGCCCGGCAGGGAGAGCGCGAAGCGGAGCAGCTTCATGCCCGAGCCGAGCGACGCTTCAAGATACTGCTCGTCGAGCGTGCCTCTACCGATGGACTCGAACAAGGTCCGGACGCCCTCGGACTCGTACAGCGTACGGCCGTCTTCGGTCACGTAGGAGTCAATGTCATCGGTATAGTCGTAACCGGTGATCCGGTAGATCTCGCTGCTGTTGTGCAGCAGGAAGTTTGCAACTTCCTTTTCCGTCAGCGGATCCAACTCGTCTTTGCCGAGCAGGTAGTCCGCGTAGTTTCCGAGGCGGTCGGCAAGGTAGTCCTTGAAGAACCGCGCGTTCAAAAGGTCTGTCAGCTCGCGGTCGTTGATGCCGTAGTCCTTCTCCATGTCCGACTTGAGCACCTTCCGGATGTACTCAGGCAGGGTGAGGATCTCTCCGTCCGGGCTCTGCATCTCGATCTCTCTGGCGTCTAACTCGTCGATCGTCTCCCGGATCGTTTCGGAATTGAACGCGGAGCGGATGGCAAAGACCGTCGCCGCGGCAAGGCAGCTCAGGACCAGAAATACGCAGAGGAAGGCGGAGACCGCCTTTTTCCATCCGGCGACCCGCGTCTGGCCGATCATATTCGGAACCACGGTCGGATTCTCCGGCATGGGCTGCGCGCCGCCGTATGCCGGGGCGCCGTCCCAGGTCTGGAACTGCGGGTCGTTCTGCCGCGGCAGATAGACCGGCTGTGACGGGTTCTGCTGCGTCGGCGTATTCCAGGGCTCCGGCTGCACCGGGCTCTGCCGGGGTTCCGCCTGCGCCGCCGCTCCGGTCGTCCCGGAGAAGACGTCGTCATAGCGGACATCGGGATCAAAGACAGCCGCCGGCCGGGGCGGGGTCTGCGGCGCGGACTCCGCGGCGGGCGGGGTCGGAACGCGCAGCTGCCGGCCGCAGAAGGTGCAGAACTTCGCGCCGTCCGGCAGCGTCCTGCCGCATTTGGTACAGATCATGGCCTTGCTCCTTTCTCAGGCGTCCGAGGCTCGGACGCCGGGCGTCTTACTTTCCGAACAGGCCGCCAAGCTTGTCACCGATGCCGCCGAGCTTGTCGGTGACGCTGTCGAGTTTGACCTTGCCCTTGACCGCCTCGACGACGGAGTTGATCTGATCCTCGGGCAGATCCACGCCGATCAGGCCTTCTACGGTCTTGGTCGGATCCTTCTGGAACTTCTCGCCGATGCTCTTGTCGCCCTTGATCTTATTGACGATCTCTTCGATTTTTGCCTTGATGTCGATTGCCATTTGTTTGTCCTCCTGTCAATTATTGATTCGGCGTCACAAACGCCGCGGATTCCAGAATCACCGGGGTCACAGGCTTGCTGCGCTCTCTGCCGTTCATGGTAAGCTCGACTGTGCAGACGTTGTCCACGGTCTCCAGGCCGGCCACAATGTAGCCGAAGGCCGCATAGTTTCCGTCCAGAAAATCACTGTCGGCGTGCATCAGGAAAAACTGCGTCGAGCCGGAGTCTTTCGGCGTCGCGCGGGCCATCGAGATGACGCCGCGCACGTGGAGCAGCGGGTTGCTCACGCCGTTGGCCGAAAACTCGCCCTTGATGGTCGGCTCGCTGCCGGGCATGCCGTCGCCCTTCTCCGAACCGCCCTGGATCATAAAGCCGGGGTAGACACGGTGGAAGAGCTTGCCGTTGTAGTAGCCCTTTGCGACCAGGCGCTGAAAGTTCTCCGCGGAGATCGGCGCGACGTCCGGACGCAGACGGATCACGAGCTCCCCGTAGCCGGTGATCGTCAGCTTGACGTAATCTGTGACCGCGTCGGTCTCGGTGAAGTCGGAGACCTGCCTGCTGTCGATCTCCTTCCGGACAGCGTCCATCGAAAACGGCGCAGGAGCCGCTGTCTCCGAAGGCTGCGCGGGCTGTTTTTCAGTCTTTTTGCAGGCAGTCAGCGCAAAGAGCATGGCCGCAGCCAGCAGAAGCGCGATGCCGGTTTTTCGAATCTGTCTCATTGTATCTCCTCCGATTTCTTCAGGATCTCGCCCAGCAGACCGTCGCCGTGCAGGTCGGTGATCCGTACGGGCAATACCACGTTATGTAAACTATCTCCGGGGGCGTAGACGCGGATTGAGTTCGGCGCGTGGCCGGTCCAGAGACCGTCTTCGACCTCCTCGAAGAGGACGTTCTGCACGCTGCCGACCATCCGCTCGCGGAAGGCCAGGTTCATCTGTGCGGCGACAGCGATCGCCTCCGCCGACCGCGCCTCCTTGACCGCGTTGCCGTGCTGGCCGGGCATCCGGTCAGCCGGCGTGCCGGGGCGGCGGGAGTACGGGAAGATGTGCATGGAGGCAAAACCGCACCTGCGGATGAAGGCGAGGCTCTCGGCGAACTCCCCGTCGGTCTCGCCGGGGAAGCCGACGATCATGTCGGTGGTCACGGCGCAGCCCGGGAAGGCGCGGTACAGGCTCTCCACGCTCTCAAGATAGCGGGCGGTGTCATACTTGCGGTTCATCCGCTTCAGGACCGCATCGGAGCCCGACTGCATCGACAGATGGAAGTGCGGGCAGATGTTCGAGGAATCCCGGAGGGCGTCGCAGAACGCGTCGTCGATGATCCGGGGCTCGAGCGAGCCGAGGCGGATGCGGACGTCGGGGACCGCGCCGCAGACTGCCTGCAGCAGGGCAGGGAGCCGGGAGCCGTCGTGGAAGTCCCAGCCCCAGGAGGCGATCTCGATGCCGGTGACGACGATCTCGCGGTAGCCCTCCTCGGCCAGGTCCCTGGCCTGCCGGACAGCCGTTTCGATCGGAAGGCTGCGCACCGGGCCGCGGGCGTAGGGGATGATGCAGTAGGTGCAGAAGTTGCTGCAGCCGTCCTGGACCTTGAGCATGGCCCGGGTGCGGGTGGAGAGGCCGCCGGGCGGGAGGATCTCGAATTCGCGGCGGCGCAGCGCCTCATCCACGGCCTCGCGCCTCTGCCGGTCGGCAGCCGTCTGCAGAACCAGGCGCAGGAAGGCCTCCCGGCCGCCGGAGCCGGAGAGCACGTCGGCGCCGAGGGCACGGACGTCCTCGGGCTTGATCTGGCTGTAGCAGCCGCAGACCGCGAGCACGGCGTTCGGGTGCTGCCTGCGCAGGCGGCGGATCACGTTGCGGTTTTTTTTGTCCGCGACCGCGGTGACCGTACAGGTGTTGACGATCGCCAGATCCACATCCTCGCCGGGACCCACCTCCGTGTGTCCCTGCTCGGTCAGCCACTGCTCCATCGCCTGGGACTCATATTGATTGACCTTGCAGCCAAGGGTCGTAACGGAAAAGGTCATATTGGATTCCTTTCAGGAAAAAGATCTGAATCAAGCCAGGGCTCACTGATGCCGCGGCAGGTAATACTCGTCGCCCTTCTGGTAGTAGGGGCAGCGGCCGGAGGGGTTGGAGAACACGCGGTAGTGCTCGTCCTCGTCCAGATCCATCCGGCAGTAGTATTCGTCAAGTTCTTCGTCGTAGTCATAGTGCCAGCAGGTTTCGCAAAGCCTCGGATCCATGCAGACGCCCCATTTCTTCCACGCCGCGCCTCGTCAAAAAGGCCGGTTTCTTCACAGATATTGTACCACATTCGCCTGCAAAATGAAACACTTTCGGTTGAATATTTTGGAAATAAATGATACAATAACGAAAACTGACCAGCAGGAGGTCCTAACTATGGGTATTGTTGTCATCGGAACCGTCTTTGTGGATATCAAGGGATTCCCCATTGACAAGTATATTCCGCAGGGCAGAAACGTCGGGTATATCGAGCAGGTACACGGCGGCGTCGGCAGAAACGTCGCCGAGGACATCGCGAACGTCGAGCTCCGCCCGACCTACGTGAGTCTCGTCAACAACGACGGCGCGGGCGAGGAAGTCATCCGCAAGCTGCGCGCGCACAAGGTCAACACCGACTACATCGTGTCAGTCCGCAACGGCATGGGCACCTGGCTGGCCGTCTTCGACCACGGCGGAGACGTGATGGCTTCGATCTCCGAGCGCCCCAACACCGATCCGCTGATCGACCTGCTGGACGAGAAGGGCGACGAGATCATTTCCGGCGCCGACAGCATCGTGATCGAGATCTGCCTGGACAAGGAGATCGTCAAGCGCGTCTTCCGGCTGGCCAAGAAATACGGCAAGCCGATCTTCGCGGTCGTTGCGAACATGTCCATCGCCGTCGAGCGCCGCGACTTCCTGCAGGATACAGCCTGCTTCATCTGCAACCGCCAGGAGGCAGGGATCCTCTTCTCCGACGACTACTCCGAGAAGACGATCCCGGAGATGGAAGCGATCCTGGCCGAGAAGGTCCGCCGCGCAAGAATCCCGAGCATGATCATCACCCTCGGCGACAAAGGCGCGGTCTACGCCGACATGTTCGGCTACAAGGGTTACTGCCCGGCGCGAAACGTGATCGTCAAGGACACGACCGGCGCGGGCGACGCCTTCTGCGCCGGCGTGGCAATCGGCCTGACCTACGGAAAGACGCTGGCCGAGTCCTGCGAGATCGGCTCCTATCTGGCCGCGTCGGTCATCATGACCTCCGAAAACGTCTGCCCGCGCTTCCTCCCGACCGAGCTCGGGATCGACATCGAGGTACCGGAGGACTGACGTCAGGGTCTCCCCTGCCCGTTTTCCGCCCAGGCCTCGCGCAGCTTCTGCGCGATCTCCGGGATGCGCGCGGTCGGCAGACCGCCGTAGCCGACGATCAGCGTGGAGGCCAGCGCCGGGACCGTTCGGCAGAGCGAACTCAATCCAGCCAGCCGCAGCCCTCGGGCTGCGGCTTTTTCAATCAGCTCCGCCTCGGTCCAGCGCGGGTTGGTCAGCAGAAAATGGATGCCGCCGCCGGCTCCGGACACCGTTACCCCGTCGATCCCGCGCAGGGCTTCGAGCAGGGCATCGCGCCTCCGGGCATAGAGCAGGCCGACCCGGCGCAGATAGCGGCTGTAGAAGCCTTCGTCGAGGAATCGCGCCATGACCGTCTGCTCATAGCGCGAGACCGTGGTCTGCTCCCGCCCGAAAACCGCCCGGAAGCGCTCGAGCAGGGCGTGCGGAAGCACCATGAAGGCCAGGCGGATCGATGGCGCCAGGCTGCGGCTGAAGGTCCCGGTATAGATGACCCGCTCCGCGCGGTCCATGCCCTGCATCGAGGAAAGCGGCCTGCCGCCGTAGCGGAACTCGCTGTCGTAGTCGTCCTCGATGATCCAGCGGTCCCCGGCCTCCGCCCAGCGCAGCAGGCGCGAGCGCCGGGAGGCCGGCATGGTCACGCCCATCGGGAACTGATGCGAGGGCGTCAGATAGGCCACGTCCGCATGGCTGGCCTCCAGCGCGGCGGCGTCCATGCCGTCGCCGTCGAGCGGAATATATCGGATCGCCCGCTCCCGCGCGCGCAGCGTCCGCTCCAGAAACGGGTAGCCAGGATCCTCCAGCGCGTACACGGTCTTCGGCCCGAAGAGCGTGATGAGCTGGCTCAGAAGCGTCTCGAGGCCGGAGCCGACCACGATCTGCTCCGGGTCGCAGCGCACGGAGCGGTATTCGGACAGGAGCCGGGCCAGCGCCTGCTGCAGCTCCGGCTCGCCCTGGGCCCCTCCGCGCTGCAGCAGGGCCGGCGAGTGATAGATGACCTCGCGGTAGAGCTTCGCCCAGGAGGCATAGGGAAACTGCGAGACGTCCACCGCGGAGGTCGAGAACAGATCCTCCTCCCGCGAAACCGGCTCCGGCGGGGCAGGCTTCCGCGCGGGCTGCTCTGTCGGAGCCGTCTGCGTCAGGACGTCGGCGGCAAAAAAGCCGCTCCTCGGCCGGGAGACCGCGTAGCCCTCCGCCAGGAGCAGATCGCAGGCCGCCTCCACCGTGGAGCGGCTGACGCCCAGTTGGGCGCAGAGCGCCCGCTTGGAGGGCAAGCGCTCGCCGCTGCCGATCACGCCGGAGCGGATCTCGTCGGCAAGGAAGCGGTAGAGCTGCTCGTACATTGGTTTCTTCCCCGCAGGGTCCAGCGTCAGGTTCAAATGGTACATAGCGCCTCCATCTGACCACATAAAAATATCGAAAGCTGAGCATTTACACAGGGCCAGATTGTGTTATGATAATAGCAAAGACTGGGAGATTTGTCAACCCAGAGAAAACAAGAGAGGACCGATTCTATGATCTATCACAAGATTCTGACCGTTCAGGATATCTCCTGCTTCGGCCAGTGCTCCCTGACCGTTGCGCTTCCGATCCTGTCCGCTGCCGGACACGAGACCGCCATTCTTCCCTCGGCTGTGCTCTCCACGCACACCGCAGGCTTCACCGGCTACACCTTCCGCGATCTGACCGAGGACATTCCCGGCATCGTCGCCCACTGGCAGAAGGAACACATCCGCTTCGACGCCATCTACACCGGCTATCTCGGCAGCACGGAGCAGATCGAGGACGTCAAGCAGATGCTGCACGTTCTGGCGGGCAAGAACTTCGTCAGCTTCGTCGACCCGGCCATGGCTGACAACGGCAAGCTCTACCCCGCGTTCGACCAGACCTTCGTCGAACAGATGAAGACGCTGGCCTTCTCGGCGGACATTATCCTGCCGAACATCACTGAGGCCTGCATGCTGACCGGCATGGAATACCGCGAGCACTACGACGAGGTCTACATCGACGAGCTGCTCTCCCGCCTGACTGCCGCCGGCGCGAAGACCGTGATCCTGACCGGCGTGAGCTACCGCCCGGAGGCCACTGGCGTGGTCGTGTTTGAGAACGGGAAGAAGGCCTATTACGAGCACCGCAAGATCGCCAAGGGCAGCCACGGCACCGGAGACGTCTACGCCTCCGCTTTTGTCGGCGCCTATATGCGCGGCAAGTCCGCCTATGAATCTGCGGTGATCGCTGCGGACTACACGGTGCGCTGCATCGAGAACACGATCGACGATCCCGACCACTGGTACGGCGTCAAATTTGAGACGGCTCTGCCCTACTTCATGCAGCGGCTCGAGAACTGACGAAAAGCATCTCAAAGGGGGATGGCAAAGGCCATCCCCTTTTTTGCGTGCCGGGCACGGCGCCCGGACGTCTCTCTGCGTTTCGGCACGGGGCTCCGGAAATTTCAGTTGCGATTTGGGGATTTCTCGGGTAGAATAGACGCAGAAGGCTTTGAAAGCCAATTGTTCTGCGGAGGAACCACATGGAATTCCTGATTACGTTGATTGAGGGGATCATCTCCTTCATTTCGCCCTGTATGCTGCCGATGCTGCCGATCTACGTCTCCTACTTTGCCACCGGGGCGAAGTCGCGGCGGCAGGCCTTTGCGCGGGCGCTGGCATTTGTCGTGGGCTTTACCCTGATCTTCTGCCTGATGGGGCTCTCGATGGGCGCGGTCGGCGGGCTCGGCGGCTTTGTCCGCAGCCACAAGCGGCTCGTGGAGATCGTCTGCGGCGCGGTGATCATCCTCTTCGGCCTGTCCTATCTGGAGGTCATCCCCCTGCCGTTTCTGAAGGGCGTGCAGAAAGCGCCGAGCGGCTTCAGCATCCTCTCGGCCTTTGTCTTCGGCCTGGTCTACTCGGTCAGCCTGACGCCCTGCATCGGGGCATTCCTCGGCTCGGCGCTGATGCAGGCGCTGAACGCCGGCACGGCCGGAAAGGGCATTCTGCTGCTTCTGACCTATTCGCTCGGGCTCGGCCTGCCCTTCCTGCTCTCCGCTCTGCTGCTGGAACGGCTTCAGGGCGCCTTTGGCTGGATCAAACGCCACTATCGCATCATCAACCTGATCTGCGGGAGCTTTCTGATCCTGACCGGCGTCCTGATGGCGGCCGGCCTGCTCGGAAAGCTGCTCTCCCATCTCAGCTGACCGATCGAAGGAGGTTTTACGATGAAGTGTCCAAACTGCGGCGCAGCCGTCAAAGACGGCGCGCGCGTCTGCCCGTCCTGCGGCAAGGCCATCATCGCCGCGCAGAAGGAGCAGAAGTCCAAATCGAAGCCCGCTGCCTGGATCGCGACCGCTGTGCTCCTGGCCGCGCTGCTCGCGGCCGGCACGCTGCTCTATCCGAAGCTCGCGGAAAAGTATCGCAGGGATCGAAAGGCTGGAAGAGATCCGGCTGCAAGCGGCACTGTCCAGGCGGAGTATCATCTTGAGAAGGATTTCACCGTCCTGGACGCTGACGGAAACCAGGTGCATCTCTCCGACTTCGCCGGCAAGCCCGTTGTCGTCAACTTCTGGGCGACCTGGTGCGGGTACTGCGTGATGGAGCTTGGGGAATTTCAGGAAGCATACAACACCTACGGCGACCGGGTGAACTTTCTGATGGTCAACCTGACCGACGGATCCTACGAGACCGTGGAATCCGCAACAAGCTTCATGCGGGAAAAGGGATATCATCTGCCGCTCTATTTTGACACCGAGGCGAGCGCACAAAGCGCCTACGCGGTCTCTGCGATCCCGGTCACGCTGGTGCTGGACGCCTCCGGCAATCAGGTGGAGCTGCATCTCGGCGCGATGGACGGCAGCACGCTGAACGCCCTGATCGAGGAAGCGCTGCAGTAACGGCAGTGCGGGCGCTCGTGCGCCTGTGCGCGGAGGACATCTGATGGAACTGAAGTATACGGCTGAACGGACGGCAAAGCTGCTGTCCATCCTGCGACGGGAGATGCGGATCTCCGACGGTCTGATCCGCCGTCTCAAGCCACTCGACGCCTTTGCGGTCAACGGCGTCTCGGCGCACACGAACGCGCCGGTGAAGCCCGGCGACGTCGTCACCGTGACGCTCGACGAGTCTGCGCCGGAGTTTCCGGCCGAGGACGGGCCGCTCACGGTTTTATATGAGGACGAAGCCCTGATCGCGGCGGACAAGCCGGCCGGCATCTTAGTGCATCCAAGCTTCAGCCGCCAGACCGGGACGCTGGCAAATTTCCTGCTCGGCTATTACCGGCGGACCGGGCAGAACGCCAAGGTCCACGTGCTGACCCGGCTCGACCGGGACACGATGGGCGTGGTGATCTTCGCGAAGAACGCCTGGGCGCACTGGCTGCTGATGGAGGAGCTGGAAAAGGGGCAGGTGCAGAAAACCTATCTGGCCCGCACCCTCGGCGCTCCGGAGCAGGACGCGGGCGAGATCGACCTGCCGATCGGGCGCTGCCCCGCGCCGAGCCTGCTGCGGCGGGTGGATCCGGACGGCAAGCCAGCACGGACGGAATTCCGCGTGCTGGCGCGGGAGCGCGGCGCGGACGGCAGACAGACCTGCCTGTTGGAGCTGAAACCGATCACGGGACGGACGCACCAGCTCCGCGTCCACTGCGCTCACGAGGGCTTCCCGATTCTCGGCGACCCGCAATACGGCGGCGGAACCGGCGGGCAGCAGCTTGTGGCAAAGGAGATCCGCCTGCTCCAGCCATCCACCGGCGCAGAGCTCGTGATCCGGTCCAGGATCGAGCTGGACGGGGCGCTCAAAGCCCAAAAGAATAGATAAAACAGCGCCCCAACCTTTCGGCTGGAGCGCTTTGTGTTTGCGTTATCCATTTTTGCGGTTAGGGCAGCTATCCTTTTTGCTGAGAACGCCCCGGCGGGGCGTTCCCGGCAAAAAGAAAAGCACCCACATTTCTGTGAGTGCTTTGTGTTGGCGTTATCTATTTTTGCGGCCAGTCACCCGGCAACTATCGTCGACGCATCTGAGCTTAACTTCTGTGTTCGGGATGGGAACAGGTGGACCCTCAGACCAA
>JAFPFL010000040.1 GCA_017425545.1 Oscillospiraceae bacterium
CATTGAGAGCCTGAAGGAGAAGGCCTACTCCCTGGTGGGCCGCCCCGACGATCTGCAGTGGGAAGACAAGGTCGTTGCCATCCTCGAAGCCCGCGACGGCACCATCCTGGACGTCGTCCGCAAGATCAAGCCCTATACCGTAGACGAAGACTGATTCCCGAGAACAACGCGGGGGAAATCGCGGCGCTAGACCCCTTTTCCCCCGCGTTTTTTGTTTCCGGGAAGAGCGAAGAAGAGAAGAGGAAAAAGAGAAAAGGAAAAAGAGAAAAGAAGAAAGGGGCACATCATGCGTAAGAAAAGAACATTGATTATTCTCGCCGCGCTGCTGATCATGTCGCTCATGGTTTCGGGCGTCGTGTTTGCAGACCCGGCGGAAACCGACGCAGCGGCGGCAGAGGTCGTTCTGGCTGACGGCAGTTACACCGGGACTGCCGAAGTGCCGGTGAGCGTCAAGATTACCGTCGAAAACGGCACCATCACAGACGTCGTTATTACCGACGTCAAAGCCGCGGAAAAAGACGAAGAGCCGAACCCCAACGTCGACCAGGCTGCGATCGAAACGCTGACCAAACAGGTCATGGACGCGCAGAGCGCGGACATCGAAGGCGTCGATGGCGCGGAAGCACTCACCGCAGCCGTCAAGTCCGCCGTGGCGGACGCCCTGGAAAAGGCCGCCGATGCGGCCAAGCCCGCGGAAAAAGTCAGCTTCTTCTGGATCAATATGCCGGAGGAAACAGCCAATATGATCGTCGGCCTTCTGGGCCTTCTGACCATTGTGGCCATCGTCCTGACGCTGTTCAAGAGCAAGACCCAGCCGGCCATCGCATTCATCGTCTGGCCTGCCATCCTCGGCGTGATTTTGGTCATTGGCGGGCGCTTCGGCACCATTGCGGAAGGCTTTGAATCCATTGCCGTCATGATCAAATCCGGCTTCAACAGCACCGGTCCCAACGCCGCCCTGTTTGTCTTCTCAGTGCTGTTCTTCGGCGTCATGACCGACGCCGGCATGTTTGACGTCATCATCAACAAGCTGATGAAGGTCGTGGGCGACAGCGTCATGGGCGTGTGTGTCATGACCGCCATCATCGCGCTGATCGGCCATCTGGACGGCGGCGGCGCGTCCACCTTCTGCATCGTGATCCCGGCCATGATGCCCGTCTACAAGAAGATGCACATGCGCAAGACCACCCTGCTTCGCATTGCGGTCCTGGCCATGGGCGTTCTGAATCTGATGCCCTGGGCCGGTCCCACCAACCGCACCGCCACCATCCTCGGCATGGAGGCCAGCGAGCTCTGGGGCAAGCTCCTTCCCATCCAGATCTTCGGCGTCGTGCTGTCCATTGCCCACGCCGTGCTCTGCGGCTTCCAGGAAAAAAAGCGCGGCGCCGGTCTGCACGGCAAGCTGGCGCAGCAGGAGGGCCTGACAGAGCTCAGAGAGGAAGCGGAAGAGAAAGCCTCCGGCTCGGATCTGGTCCGTCCCAAGCTGTTCATCTTCAACGTGCTGCTGACCCTGGCTGTGATCGCCATGTTGATCTGGGACGTTTTCCCCAGCTACGTGCCCTTCATGATCGGTCTTGCCGTGGCCCTGTTCGTGAACTACGGCTTCTCCGCCAAGACGCATAAAAAGATCATCAATCTCCACGCAGGTCCAGCCCTGATGATGTGCTACACGCTGATGGGCGCCGCGGTGCTGATGGGCGTTCTTACCACCAGCGTCCAGTGGAACATCAAGGAGGGCGTGCGGGAATTCACTGCCATCGCCGCAAAGACCAAGGTGCTCCCGGCGCAGTCCATCCCCTCTGTGGTGCGCTGCCTGGCAGGCAACGTGTCGGCGATCCTGCCGAATTTCCTCGGACAGAACCTGCCGCTGGTCATCGGCATCCTGTCGGTCCCGCTGGCTCTGGCCTTCGATACCGACTCCTACTTCTTCGGCATGCTGCCCGTCATGATCAGCATCGGCGCGGAATTCGGCGTTGATCCTCTGGCGATCGGCGTGGCCATGGTGGTCTGCCGCAACTGTGCCACCTTCATCAGCCCCATGGTCCCGGCCACTCTGCTGGGCACCGGCCTGGCGGATGTGGAGATCAAGGACCACATCAAATCCAGCTTCTTCTATGTGTGGGTCTTCTCCATTCTCTGTATGCTGGTGGGCGTGGTCTTCGGGCTCATCCCCATCTGATTTGACGAAACGAATTCCCGGCGCCGGGAAACCGGCGCCGGGCTTTCAAAAGTTACAGTTGAGAATTGAGAGGTGAGAATTGTTTGTGTCCGGCAAATTGCAATTTGCCGGACTCCGAGTATTCTCAATTGTCAATTCTCAATTGAACGGAGGCTCCCATGAGCGTATCACAGGTTTATAAAAACGATAAACGGACCATGGCAAAAATCCAGGCCCTGCTCGAGCGCGTGAATATTACCCTCGATGAACATCTGGACTATATCTGCGCCGTTTTTGACGAGGAGGGCGAGCCCATCGCCACCGGCTCGGCCTTCGGCTCCACGCTGCGCTGCTTTGCCGTTCACCCTGCCCGCCAGGGCGAGGGCCTTTTGAACGAGATTATCACGCACCTGATGGAAAACCGCATGGAGCGGGGCTTTTATCATCTCTTCGTCTATACGAAGCCCGGCAGCGCCAAATTCTTCAAGGACCTGGGCTTCTACCAAATCGCCGAAGTCCCGGGCCTGCTGACCTTCCTGGAAAACCGCCGCACCGGCTTTTCCGATTATCTGAAGACCCTCGCCGAAGCCCCCGCGCAGCCCGCTCCCACCGGAGAAGCTGCGCGCGAACTGCCGGTTTCCGCCATCGTGATGAACGCCAACCCCTTCACACTCGGACACCGCTGGCTTGTGGAGACTGCCGCCCGGGAGAGCGAAACCGTCCATCTCTTCGTCCTCAGCGAGGACTGCGGCCCGATCCCGGCGGCCGTGCGCCTGCACCTGGTCCGTGAGGGTGTGGCCGATCTGCCGAACGTCGTCGTCCATGAGACCGGCCCCTATCTGATCAGCCGCGCCACCTTCCCCGGCTATTTCCTGAAAACAGAGGAGAAGATCCTTCGCACCCAGGCAAAACTGGATACGGCCCTCTTTGTGCAGATCGCGAAGCCCCTGGGCGTCACCGTCCGCTATGTGGGCCACGAACCGCACTCTCTGGTAACGGCCCTTTATAACGACGTCCTCAGCGAGTCTCTGCCTGCCCACGGCCTCGAATGCCGCATCATCCGCCGGAAGCACACCGATGATGACCGCGTCATTTCTGCCTCCGCCGTCCGCCAGGCCATCCATGACGATCGCCTGGACACCGTGGCCGACATGCTCCCCGAAACCACCCTACGCTACTTCCAAAGCCCCGAGTCCGCTCCCGTCATCGCCGCCATCCGCGCCGCCGAAGACGTCGTGCACTACTAAAAGTTTCCCCGTAAAAGCTCTTCCTTTTGGGGAGCTGTCGACCAGTCCGCAGACTGGTTGACTGAGCGGGGTCAAACAGCGTCGGACATGCTGTTTCCCATCACATTCTTCACGGAGCCAAAGCCTCTGCCAAAACCCTCTTGGGTACTTTTGCAGGAATCTGACAACCGCTGAAAAACCTGTTGTATGGAGCACCCTATGATTGAACAAGAAATCACCCTCGCCGAGATTCTGCTTGCCCGCGAGCAGCGGGTAGCCATCCAGAATGAGCTGCTCTCCCGCCATCACGCCCCGGTCATCTCTTTCACCATGAATATCGCCGGCCCTGTCAAGGTCACTGGCCCCTCCCACCGTGCCTTCCTCTGGGGCTGTGAACAGCTCCGCCTGGGCTTCGCCCAGAATCGCCTGACGGTGCTGGAGGAACAAGCCCGCTGCCTGCCCACCGGCGAAGAGGCCTATTTTGCCGTCGACGCGCCAGCCGAGGCTGTCAAGGCTCTCTGCGTGGATATCGAAGAGGGCAGCAAAGGTATGGGGCGCCTGTTCGACATGGACGTCATCGGTTTGGACGGCTTGAAATTGGAACGCGGCGTCGAGCGGCCCTGCATCGTCTGCGGCAAGCCCGGCCGCGACTGCGCTTCCCGACGTCTGCATTCGGTTTCCGAATTGCAGTCTGCCACTGCAGGACGGTTTGCCCAGGGGCTGAAGGATCTTGACGGGATCAGAACGGCAAGCCTTGCGACCCGTGCTCTCCTGGAGGAAGTGGCCGTCACGCCGAAGCCCGGTCTGGTGGACCGGGCGAACAGCGGTTCCCACCGGGATATGGATTTTTCCAGCTTCCAGGCCTCCGCCTCCGCCCTCTGGCCCTATTGGCAGAGCTGCTTCCTCTGGGGCTGGCAGGATGCACACATTCATGGACTGGGGCAGGAATGCTTACGCTCTCCCGTCCAGACCTTCGCCGCTCTTCGTCCCCTGGGCAGGCAGGCGGAACGGAACATGCTGGCAGCCACCGGCGGCGTAAACACCCACAAGGGCGCGATTTTCACCTTGGGCGTCCTCTGCGGGGCCATCGGGCGGCTCTGGACGGAGGATAAGGGCTTCGCCGAGGTCCAGGCCATCCTGGACGAAGCTTCCGCCATGACCCGGGAAACGCTGGAAAAAGAGCTCCCCGCCGCCCGTTGGAACACAGCAGGGGAGGGGCTCTATCGGAAATACGGCGCCCGCGGCATTCGCGGCGAGGTGGCGGACGGCCTGCCCTCTGTGCGGGACGTCGGCATTCCGACCTTCCGCGCCCTGCTGGCGCAGGGCGTCGACCGCAATCACGCCGCCGCTGTGACCCTTCTGCACCTGATCGCCCGGGTCGAGGACACGAACCTGCTCCACCGCGGCGGACCGAAAGGCGCCGCGTGGGCGAAAGAAACAGCTGCCGATCTGCTGGAGCGGGAACCGCTTCCTTCCCTGGAATCGATCAGCGCCCTGGATGCAGAATTCATCCGCCGGAACCTCTCGCCGGGAGGCTGTGCGGATCTGCTGGCAGCGACCCTCTTCATAGACAGCATCGACAATACTACACAAAAAGAAACCTAATAAATTGGTCAAAATGCCGGCTTGTTTCTTGCATCAATTCTTGTTATACTTGCATACGGCTAAGCTCCAAAAAAGGCAAAAATGCCGGAACACGGCAAAGAATAAGGAGATCTTGAGATGGAAAAGATTAAAATGACTACCCCCATCGTTGAGATGGACGGCGACGAAATGACCCGAGTCCTTTGGCAGATGATCAAGGACGAGCTGCTCACTCCGTTTGTGGAACTGAACACCGAGTACTATGACCTCGGTCTGGTTCACCGCGACGAGACCGATGACCAGGTCACCGTCGATGCCGGCAACGCGATCAAGAAGTATCACGTTGGCGTCAAGTGCGCGACCATCACGCCGAACGCACAGCGCATGGATGAGTATCATCTGAAGAAGATGTGGAAGAGCCCCAACGGCACGATCCGCGGCATCCTCGACGGCACCGTGTTCCGTACCCCGATCCCCACTCCGGGCATCAAGACCTACATCCCCTCCTGGACTTCCCCGATCACCGTTGCCCGTCACGGCTACGGCGACATCTATAAGGATACCGAAATGCGCGTGACCGAGCCCGGCGTCGCGGAACTGGTTTTCACCGGCGAGAGCGGCAAGGTTATGCGTGAGACCATCTACAACTTCGAATGCGGCGGCGTTCTGCAGGGCGCCTACAACAAGGATACCTCCATCATCAGCTTCGCCCGCTCCTGCTTCGAGTTCGCCCTGGCTGAGAAGAAGGACCTCTGGTTCTCCACCAAGGACACCATCATGAAGAAGTACGACGGCTTCTTCAAGAAGACCTTCGAAGACCTGTACGAGAACGAGTACAAGGAAAAGTTCGAGAAGGCCGGCATCACCTACTTCTACACCCTGATCGACGACGCTGTCGCCCGTGTGGTTCGTTCCAACGGCGGCATGATCTGGGCTCTGAAGAACTACGACGGCGACGTCATGTCCGACATGATCTCCACTGCGTTCGGTTCTCTGGCTATGATGACCTCCGTCCTGGTCAGCGCTGACGGCAACTACGAGTACGAAGCCGCTCACGGCACCGTTACCCGTCACTACTACCGCTACCTGAAGGGCGAGAAGACCTCCACCAACCCCGTTGCCACCATCTTTGCCTGGTCCGGCGCGCTCAAGAAGCGCGGCGAGCTCGACGGCAACGAGCGCCTGACCCAGTTCGGTCAGTTCCTTGAGGACGCCACCATGGAAACCATCGCCGACGGCGTTGTCACCGGCGACCTGGCTGCCCTGATGGATCCGAAACCCCAGTCCGTCACCAGCGAAGAGTTCATCGGCGGCATCCGCGAGCGTCTGGCCAAGAAGCTCGGCTGCTGATATTCATAGCATTCGAACATGGAACAACGGAAGCAGCCCTCGGGCTGCTTCCGTTGTTTTGCATCGTGTATCGAAGATCGCGGTTCTTCCATTTACAGCGGCAGGACCGCAATCTCTTCGTCGTCGTCCATCTCGCCGCTCGGCACGAAGCCGAAGGATGCGTAGAGCTGCTTTGCGACCCGGTTGCCCGGCTCGTAGGAGACGCAGCAACTGGCTTCCTTCCCGTCCGGGAAGCTTCGGATGTATTGCAGCAGCAGGGCGGTTGCCTGTCTGCCGTATCCGCGGCCCTGATAGCGGCTGTCGATCATCAGCCGCCAGAGATAGTAGCTGTCACGATAGGCGGCTGGGCAATCGTCGTTTACAAAGGCGTTGTGCCCGATCATCGCGAAGCCGACGGGGGTCTTTCCGTCGTAGATCCCAAAGGGCTGAACGAAACGCCCCTCCGCGCGCACGGCATAGGCCTCCGCGAGGCTGTAGGCGTTGGATGCGACGTAATCCTGCTGCTCCGGCGCCACACGGAGCCGGAATACTTCCTCAAAATTATCTGTCCCGATCGGTACCAACTGAACCATCGCCTGACCCTCAAATCGTTCTTTCTGTGTTTGGATAGACTCTATGCAGGCGTCTGCTTCTTTCCTCAAGTGGAAAACAACGACCTGCTTTTTATCTTTGTATTGTTCGATCAGCTCGTAGATTTTCGGCAGAGTGTCTTTTGGAAAGTCTTCGATCATTTTTTGAAACTCCGGATCCACCTCTGCTTCGATCCAGGGCATGTCTGGCCGCGGTCTTCCGATCCTTGCTTCCACGCCCTGCAGACAGACCTCGACCGGCAGATCGAACAAAAAGACCGTGTCGCATTGCTGGAGCCGCATCTCCATGGTTCTGCCGTAATTCCCGTCGATGATCCACGCGGGCTCAGGTAAAATATCCCGGAGCCGCCGATCGAATTCCTCCTGCGGAATATGAGTTCTGTCAGGCCTGTGCCAGATCGCGTCCAGATGGTACAGAGGCAAGCCCGTGCGCCTGCTCAGCTTTTCGGCAAAGGTTGTCTTCCCGCTGCCGGGGCAGCCGATCACAATGACTTTACGCATGTTGTCCTTCGTCATACGTCCATCCAGATGCCGGTGTCATGGATCGCCGCGTCTTTCACGCCATGATAGAAGCGCTGTGCCTCCTCGTTGTTCGCCATCAGCGCGATGAGCAGGCCGACGCTGCGCTGTTTCAGTTCGTTTCTCAGAGCATCCAGAAGCCGCTGCGCAGTCTGCCTGTGCCGTTCGCTTTTCAGAACGCAGATCCAGTCGAGATACGCGCTGAAACAGGAGGCGTCGCTTCTGCTGCTGATCAGGGAGGCGTCGATCCTGCCGATGACGGTTCCGTCTTTCACCGCAAGCAGCGAGACCGCAGTATTGAAGCGTTCATCCGCAAAGCTCCGCTCCAGCTGCCGGGAGTATTCTTCGTCAGGCTCCCAGAAATACGTATCCGGTTCCTGCCTCCGTAGCTCTTTCTCAAACGCGATCACAGATGGAATATCTTCGCGTGTGAATTCTTTGATTATCATACCCGACCGCCTCCCTTGGATTCAGACCTTCTGATCTGATGATAGCATAATAGAAGAGGATTTTCAAGGAAATCGCACTGTGCAGCGCGGTGTAATTCTCGAGCTTAGCAGAGCCGATCAACTGCGAAGCAGTTGCTGATGATATGCACGCACTTTGTGCATGATGAAATGCCAAGCCTGCGGCTTAGATAAAAAAATCCTGCTGCATTCGCAGCAGGATTTTTTGGTACGCCGGAAGGGACTCGAACCCCCGACCTACTGGTTCGTAGCCAGTCACTCTATCCAACTGAGCTACCGGCGCATACCACGCTCATCGCGCTTACGTATAATAGCACAGTACATCCAAAAATGCAAGCCTTTTTTTCAATTCTGCGAAAAATAATTTGAAGGTCCCGAAAACCCGCTTCTGACGGCTCAATCGTTGTCCGAATCCGCCTGCTCCGCTTTTTCCGGGACGGTGGAAGCGGGGGTGCGAACGGCATCGTTCAGCTTCTTCAGATAAGCATATTTCCGGGTCATGACAATGCGCTTCCAGAGGTAGAGCGCGAAAAAGAGGATGACGGCTGCCAGCACAGCAAGGTTGCTGTATTTGGTCAGGCGCTGGATGACGATGACGGCGATCAGCAGAATGACGCCGCACAGAATTGCAAAATGCACGCTGTTGCTGCGTGAAGCCTTGTTCTGCGCAGAGTATTCGCCTTTCTGCAGCAGGATACGATAGGTTTTTGCTGTCAGGATTGCCCACGTCGCCGGCGCAAGCAGCAGACCGGAAATGACAAGCAGGATCGCCATGGCCGCAGCGCTCATATATCGATTCAGGCCGAGGCGAAGAACCACGGCAGCCAGGAGGACTACGGCGACGCTTCCGAAGGCGATCCGCTCCTTTGGCGCAAATGCCTTTGCACGCATGGCGATCTCGTCATAGACGCCGGCGTCCACACGGAAGGCCAAATGCTTGAAGAACGCGAACTGTCTCCGTCCCGCCTCGGTTTTTCTGGAGGCGGAGATGAAAAACGCAACAGGGATGAAGGCCGTGAGAACGGCTGCGAGCGCAAATGTGCGCGTCTTCCATTTGAGGGATGCGGCAAAGACGGCGGCGCCGAACAAAAGAAAGACAAGAAGCACAAGGATGGCGGCGTTTTTTGCGGTCAGCCTGCGGTAGCTCAGAAAAGCCTCTGCGTCTGCCCGCTGCAGGCATCCAGCCTTCTTTCCGGTTTCCGGTTTTTTTGCGTTTTGAGATTCCATCTTCTTCACCCTATCTCAGCTTTTTTGTTATCATACCCGATCTTGCCGGATTTGACAATCCCGGATCTCCGCAGGGTAGAAAAAAGCAGTGCGCAGGACCTGCACACTGCCTGATTCCGTATCGTCAATCAGATGGCGCGTTCAACCTTGTTGGAACGGAGACATCTTGTACAAACGTATACATGGCGCGGAGTACCGTCGACAATCGCCTTGACGCGCTTGACATTGGGCTTCCACATTCTGTTGGAACGTCTGTGGGAGTGAGAGACCTTGATCCCGAACGTCACGCCCTTGCCGCAAATATCGCACTTTGCCATCAACTGCACCTCCAATCCAATGGTGAGATACCGTGCTCCTAAAGCATCGGACAATATGATAGCAGATGTCGAGGCAAAAAGCAAGAGGAATTTTTGTTTTTTTGAAAAAAATTGGGCGTATCCAAAACGTCTGCCAATCACCTCTTGCAATCATTCCTCGAATTCACTATAATACGGTAGGAAGACCTGTGAAACTCCGGGCGTCTGCCGGAGACAGCCTACGATCGATCAAGCGAGGGGGATCTTATGACGCAGTACAGCGTGCCGCTGAAACAGCTTGCGGAGGAATTCGAACTCACCATTGCATACCGCTCCACGGATTATGAGGAGATCAAGGTCATGGTCGACGAGGTCTCCCGACCGGGCCTGCCTCTGACGGGCTTCTTTGAACATTTCGAAGCGCTCCGCATCGAGGTGCTCGGCTATGTGGAGATGACATATCTGGACAATCAGACGCACGAAAAGCGCCTGGAGATCTTTGACCGCCTCTTTGCCTACAAAATCCCTGCTCTGGTCATCTCCCGCGGTCAGCAGCCGCATCCGGAGTGCATGGAAATGGCGAAGAAGCACAACACCACGATTCTGATCTCCCAAGGCTCGACCTCCTATATCATCTCCAACCTGATCACATCCCTGAAAAGTGCGCTCGCGCCGCGCATTACCCGCCATGGCGTCCTTGTGGAGATCTATGGCGAGGGCGTGTTGATTACCGGCGACAGCGGCATCGGCAAGAGCGAGACCGCAGTAGAGCTGCTCAAGCGCGGCCATCGCCTGATCGCGGATGACGCAGTCCTGATCCGCAAGCTCTCCTCAACGCAGCTGATTGGCAGCGCACCGGAGTTGGTCCGGAATTTCATTGAACTGCGCGGCGTCGGCGTCATCAACGTTGCAAACCTCTTCGGCGTCGGCTCCATCAAGGAGAACACCATTATCAACCTGGTCGCCAATCTCGTCCCCTGGGAGTCCGGACACCATTACGGCGACCTCGGCCTGGAACAGACCTACAAGGAACTCCTCGGCGTCAAGGTCCCGATCTCCACGATCCCGGTCACACCCGGCAGAAACCTTGCCGTGATCCTCGAGGTCGCTGCGATGAATATTCGCCAGAAGCGAATGGGCTATAACGCCGCGTTGGAGTTCACGCAGCAGATTGACCGTAAATTTGAACAGCAAGGTCAATAGCCCCCATCTGAAAAAGGAATTCCCCGGGGACGGTCGTCTCCGGGGAATTCCTGCTGTCGCGGCTATTCTGCATTGGAAAGAGCCTTGAGGAACGCATCCATTTCGTTATATTCCTTCAGACTTTGCTTCAGGTACTGCCTTCCAGCTTCGGTAATCTGATAGTAGGTCCGCGCGCGGCCTTCGATCACTTCGGTGTGCCCGGCCTCGATAAAGCCCTGCTCTTCCAGCCGGTAAAGTACCGGATAGAGCACGGCAATCGTAAACATTCCATTGCTGCGAGCAGCCATTTCTGAGGAGATTTCGTACCCGTACATGGTGTGTTCCTGAAGCAGGAGCAGAACGACAAGCGGACTGGTTGCGCGCTTATAATAGGAGATAAACGAATGACTTTGATCCGCCATGGCAATGCACACCCCCTCGTGGGTTCAATGATAGCATGCAAAATAAAAGAAATCAACTGAAAATAAACCTAACTGTGAAAAATACAGACAATCTACACATTTGCCAAGAAAACAAAAAGAAAAGGCGAGAAATTTGGGGAAAAATGTCATTTTAACGGCGTTTTTCTCCGTGACAGTGAGAAAAGAGGAACGCCGCGTCCCGATGGTTCGGGACGCGGCGTAATATTTTCCAGAATGGTCTTTTTCTTGCGTGCAGGTCAACCCAGCTTGAGATCTCCGTCTTTTACCCAGCCGAGCTTGCGCAGACCGAGGTTGATCAACGGGCAGATCACCGCGGGCAGAACGATCGCGATCAGCGCCAGACCGATCCAGTCTGTCGCCGACGGATTGGTCCATCCCGACCAGACGCCGATCGGTCCGACCATGCCGCAGGTGCCCATGCCGGAGGAGACGGCGGGACCGTTCATTTCCATGCGGAACAGGCAGGTCGCAATCGGTCCGGTAATGGCCGAGGTCAAAGTCGGCGCGATCCAGATCCGGGGATTCTTGACAATGTTGCCCATCTGGAGCATCGAGGTGCCGAGGCCCTGGGAGACCAGGCCGCCCCAACGGTTTTCCTTGAAGGACATCACGGCAAAGCCGACCATCTGCGCGCAGCAGCCGGCGACCGCGGCGCCGCCGGCGAGGCCGGTCAGACCGAGGGCTGCGCAGATGGCTGCCGAAGAGATCGGCAGCGTCAGTGCCATGCCGACGATCACGGAGACCAGAATGCCCATCCAGAAGGGCTGCAGCTCGGTGGCCAGCATGATGAGGTCGCCGACCTTCATCGCACCCTTGCCAAGCCACGGTGCGATCAGAGCGGACAGGCCGATGCCAATGCCGATCGTGACGAGGGGTGTGATCAGAATGTCAACCTTTGTCTCTTTGGAGACAAACTTGCCAAACTCTGTGGCAATGATCGCCACAAAGAGAACTGCGAGCGGGCCGCCCGCGCCGCCGAGGGCGTTCGAGGCAAAGCCGACGGTCGCCATGGAGAACATGACCAGGGGAGAGGCGTGCAGGGCGTAGGCGATTGCGATCGCCATTGCCGGACCGCTCATGGCAGAGGCAAGTCCGCCGACCGTGTAGTCCTTCCCGGCAACGGTCGCCACAGAGCTGTTTAAAAACGTAATATTGAACTGCTTGCCGAGAGTATCAATGATCGTGCCGATCAGCAGGGAGCAGAACAGACCCTGCGCCATCGCGCCAAGCGCGTCAATGCCGTAGCGCTTGCCGGAGATCACGATATCCTTCTTTTTGAGGAAGCCTTTAAAGTCTTTGCGATTTTTGAACGCGATCCACGCGATCAGCGCGGCGGCAAGGATGCTGAGGATGATAATTGCAACGATGCTGTTGGTGTTGAGCATGAGACTGCCCGCCTTTCGTTCCGCGCAGTCCCAAAGAGGACGTGCCGGAGTTCTTCAGTGTTTGGGGTGGCGATACTCTGCCATCTGGTTTCCGGCAGAGCATATACTAAATCCATTATAACACGCGTGTTTTTTCGGTCAACTGTGATTTTCCATAAATCCGGAAATGCTGTTTTGTAAAAATCTTACAAATCAAGGCTGGCAATCCGGATGGAAAAGGGGTCAACTTCTGCGGACAACAGCCGGAAAGCCCCGGTTTGCAGTTGATTATTCTGTGTTTGTATGATAAAATACAAAATAGAGTTTTGGCTGCAGGATGCCTGCTGACGCAGCCCATTCCTGTCAGCTGACGAAGAGCAGACTGTGAACGCAAGGCCAGCCGGCGCGGCGTCTCAACCATCCGCAGAGTCCTGAAACGATCGCGCTGCCTGTGATTTCAAAAAGATAAAGAGGAAGAAGAAATGCAAGCAATCATACTCGCTGCTGGTATGGGCAAGCGCCTGAAAAACCTGACGGCCAACAATACCAAGTGCATGGTCAAGGTCAACGGCGTCCCGATGATTGACCGGGTGCTCAGACAGCTCGACGCCCACAGGCTGTCGAGGATCATTCTCGTGGTCGGTTACGAAGGCGAAAAGCTCAAGGCGCACGTTCGGAGCCTTCCCATTTTCACGCCGGTTGACTTTGTCGACAATCCGATCTACGACAAGACCAACAATATCTATTCTCTTGCCCTTGCAAAGCGACAGCTCTGCGCGGAGGACACCCTTCTGCTGGAATCGGACCTGATCTTTGAGGATTCTGTCCTGGATCTCCTGCTGGATGACCCCCGCCCGAATCTCGCGCTTGTGGACAAATATGAGAGCTGGATGGACGGCACCTGCGTTCTGCTGGATGAGAATGACGGAATCGACTCCTTCGTGCCGAAAAAGAGCTTCCGCTACGATGAGATCTCCCGCTATTATAAAACGGTGAACATCTATAAGTTCAGCAAGGAATTCTCACAGAAGCAGTACGTTCCCTTCCTGAATGCCTACGTCAAGGCACTGGGAGAAAACGAGTACTACGAGCAGGTCCTGCGTGTGATTACCATGCTCAACCACACCACCCTCCGGGCAAAACGCCTGGAAGGCCAGCGCTGGTATGAAATTGACGATGTGCAGGATCTGGATATCGCGGAATCCATTTTCACTGAGAGCGTCAGTAGCCGCGCGGAAAAGCTCCAGGGACGCTACGGCGGCTATTGGCGCTACCCGGGCATGCTGGATTTCTGCTATCTGGTCAACCCGTATTTCCCGCCC
Organism: Oscillospiraceae bacterium; assembly: GCA_017425545.1. Classification (GTDB taxonomy): domain Bacteria; phylum Bacillota; class Clostridia; order Oscillospirales; family Oscillospiraceae; genus JAFRPC01. The sequence goes on from JAFPFL010000040.1 coordinate 13,729, forward strand.
AGACGAATGATGGACGAGATCAAGGCAAGCTTTGAAACGCTGCTCACGCAGTATCCGTCCGGCATGCATATCAATTCTCTGCTGGCTGCCAAGGACTTCGGTGTAGCCGAGCAGAATATCCTGGTCGGCAATGGCGCGGCGGAGCTCATCAAAGCGTTTATGGAGCGGCTCTCCGGCAAGACCGGCATCATCCGTCCGAGCTTTGAGGAATACGGCCACCGTTATGCCGATCAGGTCGAATTCCGGCCGGAGAATCCGGACTTCTCCTATACCGCGGACGATTTGATGCATTTCTATGACGCGCACCCGGTCCGGAGTCTGATCCTGATCAATCCGGACAACCCGAGCGGCAACTATATCCAGAAGGCGGACGTCCTTCGCCTGATCAGATGGTCCGCAGAGCGGGGGATAACGCTTCTGCTGGATGAAAGCTTCGTTGACTTTGCCGACGAGGAGGACAGCAGCCTGCTCGATCAGACGCTTCTGAATCAGAATCCGCACCTGTTTGTCATGAAGAGCATTTCCAAATCCTACGGCGTTCCCGGCCTTCGCCTCGGGATCCTCGCCTCCGGCGACACGGAAGCGATCGCCGCCCTCAAAAAGGACGTTTCGATCTGGAACATCAATTCCTTTGCTGAATTCTATCTCCAGATCGAGGAAAAGTACCAGCAGGATTATCGAAACGGCATGGCCCTGTTCCGCGCGGAACGCGCCCGCTTTGCCGCGGCGCTCGCCCGGATTCCCGGGCTCCGTGTGATCCCGTCCCAGGCCAACTATCTGATGGTTGAGCTTACGAACCCGAAGCTGACCGCGAAAGAGCTTCTGGCGATCCTACTCTCCAAATATAATCTCCTGGTCAAGGAGCTGACAGCCAAGACCGGCGGACAGTATCTCCGCTTTGCCGTCCGTGATACCGCCGATAACGACCGCCTTCTGGCTGCTTTGAGAAGGGAGCTCGCTGAATGAAGATCTGTATCATAGGCGGCGGGAACATCGGTACGCTTTGTGCCGTGGAGCTTGCCGCAAAGGGCTGCGATGTGATGATTTATACTTCTCGGCCGGAGACCTGGTCCACGACGCTGTCCGTCTATGATGCTGAGGACCGTCTGCTATGGAAAACGGACGCTGTTCGGCCAACCTCCGATCTGGCGTCGGCTGTGTGCGGTGCGGAACAGATCTGGATCACGCATCCTGCATTTCTGTTTGAGTCGCTTTGTGAGAAGCTCCTGCCCCTTGTGCGTCCGGATCAGATGCTTCTTGTGATTCCCGGAAGCGGCGGCGCGGAGTTTGCCTTCCGTCCCCTTTTGAGAAAAGGTGTCGTTCTATGCGGCCTGCAGCGGGTCCACAGCATCGCAAGGCTGAAAGAGAAAGGCAAAAGCGTCTATATGCTCGGCAGAAAACCGTCGCTTTCGCTGGGTGCGATTCCGGCAGCAGCTGCGCCCCGGTGGGCGGCAGAGATGACGCGCCTTCTTGACATCCCTTGTGCGCCGCTGACGAACTATCTTTCCGTCACCCTGACGCCATCGAATCCGATCCTGCATACCTCGCGGCTGTATTCCATGTTTCGTGACTATGCCCCGGGCGTTACCTGGGATCACAATATCGGCTTTTACGTGGAGTGGACGGACGAAGCGAGCGCGGTGATGATTGCCTGCGATGCGGAGCTGCGGGCGTTGTGCAAGTCGCTTCCGCTTGATTTATCTGCCGTCCAATCTCTGCGCGTGTACTATGAGTCAGACACTGCCGAGAAAATGACGGCAAAGCTCCGCAGCATTCGCGCGTTCCGTGACATTGCGAGTCCTATGAAGCGGACGGAAGCCGGCTGGATCCCGGATTTTGATTCCCGCTATTTCACGGCCGACTTCCCGTTTGGGCTGAAGATCATTCGGGATATCGGCGCATTGGCGGGCATAGAAATGCCAACGATCAACCGCCTTTGGGATTGGTACGTGCAAACAGCTTGTTGCCCGGGCGCCCGCTGCTTTGAACTGACGCTGCAGACGCGGGATGAGCTTGTGCGCATCTATTCCGACGAATCGGATTGAAACGTCCCATATTACAATCGTCCAGAAAGGAAGCATGGCCCATGCGGCCATGCTCTTTTCTGTTGCTGTCATGCAAAAGAATGGAATTAGAATGCGCGTGGGTCCGTTCAACCGAAATTGGGCTCGCCGCGGCATGAATTTCGGCCGCTGTGACCGTCAGTGTTTATCCGTTTCCATATATAATGTAGGATACGATTCAAAAAGCACGGTTTTCAGTTGATTATTTCTGGATAACATGATATAATAACATGACTTTGTATGTGGTTATAAGGGTATATGCGCGTTCGATGCCCTGCGTTGTGGCATTTTAGCTTCCGGCCGCGTGGAGAATGAAATGAATATCTTGATTACCGGCGCCTGGCCGGATGCAAAAAAACATATAGAGCAGATCGAAGCCATGGGCCATTGCACGGTTTTTCTCCAGAATGAGGCCGATGCGCTGCCCTGCGATCCCACATGGCCGGTAGGCCTGATCTGCAACGGCCTGTTTCTGCATCATCCAATCGAACAGTTCCGAAACCTCCGCTTCATCCAGCTCACCAGCGCGGGCTTCGACCGCGTCCCGATGGATTATGTACAGTCGCACGGCATCGAGATTCACAACGCCCGCGGCGTCTACAGCGCCCCGATGGCCGAGTTCGCCGTCGGCAGCGTGCTTCAGATCTACAAACAGTTCCCGTTCTTCCGGGAAAACCAGAAGGCACACAGATGGGAAAAGCGCCGCGACCTCCGCGAGCTGACCGGGAGAACCGTCGTCATCCTCGGCTGCGGCAGCGTCGGCACGGAATGCGCGAAACGCTTCCGGGTCTTTGCCTGCAAGCTGATCGGCGTCGACATCTACCCGCGCCAGGACGAGCGCTTCGACGAGATCCTTCCCCTGACCGCCCTCGATGAGACCCTTCCCGCCGCCGACGTTCTGATCCTGACCGTCCCGCTGACGGACGAGACCCGCGGCCTGATCAATGCCGCCCGCCTCGCCGCCATGAAGCCCGACGCCACCCTGGTCAATATCTCCCGCGGCGCAGTCATAGACGAGCCGGCCCTGCTTGCACGCCTCCGTACCACACCCGCCTTTACCGCCGCCCTGGACGTCTTCGGGGAAGAGCCCATCGCCCCCAATAGCCCGCTCTGGACTTTCCCAAATGTGTATATTACGCCCCATAACTGTTTTTCGGGAGAAAACAATTCTTTGAGACTGAACAAGCTGATTGTCAACCGGATAGTAGCAACCGGTCTATGAAATAGCCCTTATTTGAGTATATCCGTCTATTCGGAGGATTCGTTTTATGCTTCGAATCGATCTGGACATGAGCCCCGACCTGCAGAAATATCTGTTTGATAAAGGCTTCTGCGTTACCGAGAGAGAAGCCGCTCTCCTGCAACCTGGACCAATTTCCGTTTTACGGTAACTGGACGCATACTGTTCTCGGCGGGCTGCATTTCTACGTCCACTGCCGCGCGAAACTTCACACTTATACCGCAAAGGATACTCTTTGGTTCCTGGTCGGCCACGCCTATGATCCGTTCACGATGGAGATCGAAGAGACGAAGATCCTCGAAAAACTATCCGAGACGGACCAGCCCCAGCCGATCATTGATGAGTTGACCGGTGTCTTCCTGATCGGTCGGGCGAAGACCGGAGAGATTGCGTTCCAACTGGATGCCTCCGGGATGCAGTACGGTTGCTACGGCGTCATGGACGGCGGGCTGGTTCTTGCCTCCCATCCGCAGCTTCCGGGCGACCTCTTCGATCTGAAACGCGACCCCTACGTTGACCGCTTGGTAAGCTACCGCTGGTACCAATATATGCTCGGCTAATGCAGTCGTCGTTAAAGATCTTCCATCCGATTCTGTCTGGGGCGGCGTTCCTGCGAAGCGGATTCGCTGACGAACCGAAACAGTGATAATTGAGATGCAGGAAACATGTAGGTAAATGAAGAGGCAATCTGCCTTGGATTCTCTGTGACGAAGACGTGGACTCTCGTCGCTTGCTTGGAGAAATCCTATACCAGGCCATTTGAAAACACATGCCGCTGTCCGGCGCCAGGGTCAGCTTTGGCGCGCGGAAGTTCCACCAGTTTTGTGTACATCTGATCCTGGACGACTTTGGCAAATGGGTCAATATTGACATTGGTGCCCCCTTTGCCGATGACCTGAAGCTGGGGGTACGGCGCCGGGATCGGGGCAAACTGCAGCATCCCGTCCGGCATAACGATCTGGGCCCACGGCATGATGGGAATTGACGTGCTGATGTTTACAAACGAGCATCGCCATGACGATATCACGGTGCCAATGGGGCACCAGGGCAGGACGGAAGTTGAGCCCATCGTCATTGGAGACGACGTCTGGATCGGCTCACGATCCTTGATCAAGAAGGGCGTTCACATCGGCGACGGCGCGATCACTGCTGCCGGCTCGGTTGTGACAGAAGACGTCCCGCCCTATGAGATCTGGGGTGGGAACCCGGCGCATTTTTTGAAATCACGCCTCACCGAACGCCGGGAAACGGCTGAAGGATAATCATCAGTAGCCATGCGGCAACATCAGTTGCTTGGCAGAAATATGAGCACTAAGATCCATAGGCAAAAAGAAATCAGAGGCTGCAAGCCGCCCAATCGGGATTCGGCTTGCAGCCTCTGTTCATCGGTTAAACCCGCATCATCCGGTAACCGATGCCAATGTATGTTTGAATCAATCGTGGAGCACCTATCGGCTTCTCCAGCTTTTTGCGAAGAGTCGCCATAAAAACGCGGAGCGTTCCCACGTCATTTTCCCAACTGGAGCCCCAGACCTTTTGCAGAATAAAGCGGTGGGTCAGGACCTTGTCGGTATTCTGGGCGAGCAGGCAGAGCAGCTTGTATTCCGTGGACGTCAGGTGTATTTCCTCGCCGCACATCTGTACCCGGCCAGCAGCGTAGTCGATCTGCAGCGGGCCGTTTTCATAAAATGGGCTCTGTTGAGTTTCGTTTTGCCTCGCCTGGCGACGCTGGGCGACGCGCAGTCTCGCCAGCAGCTCTTCCACAGAGAACGGCTTCGTCAGGTAGTCATCCGCGCCGGCGTCCAGCGCTTCGATTTTGTCGCTGTCCTCGCTGCGCGCGCTGATGATGATGATCGGGACCTCCGACCATCCGCGAATTCGATGGATGACCTCGATCCCGTCAAGGTCGGGCAGTCCCAGATCAAGCAGGATCGCATCCGGCGCAAAGGAAGCTGCCTGCATCAGGGCGGATTCTCCGTTCTCGGCCACCAGATAGCGGTAGCCGTGTGTTTTGAGCGTCGTGGTGATCAGATTGCGCACAGGAGCGTCGTCTTCCACAACCAGGATTTGGAACAGATTAGATTGACTCATAGCCCGGGACCTCCTCCAATGGCAGAGTAAAGGAAAAGACTGCGCCGTGCGGCGTATTGTCCGTCAGGCAGATCGTCCCGCCGTGCGCTTCCACGATGACCTTGCAGAGATAGAGCCCCAGACCGAGACTGCGTCGATTGTCGGCAATACAGTTCTTCCCGCTGTAGAATTTCTCAAAGACCTTTGCCTTCTCCGCGTCCGGAATGCCTGGCCCGTTATCCGCGACGCGGATCTCGGCAAATTCACCGGCTTTTTTGGCTGAGACGCAAACCGCGGCGTCAGCGGGCGTATACCGAAAAGCGTTGTCCGTCAGATTGACCAGGATCTGGATCACCAGCCTGGCGTCTGCCCGAACCATCAGCAGTTCCTCAGGGCAGTCGAAGCTGAGCAGATGCTGCCCGGCGTTCCGCCGCAGATGGGACTCCGTTTCCTCAAACAATTCGCTGACCAGCTCCGGTCCGGTCCGCAGATTCATCCGTCCGTCTTCGATTCGCGTGGCATAGAGCAGGTTTTCTACCAGGTTGTACAGCCATTGGGCGTCCTGGTAGATATCACGATAGATCTGGCTGCGCGTCAGCGTATCATAGCTTTCTCCGCCCTGAACCAGGGAATAGGCGTTGCCGGATATGGTCGTCAGCGGCGTGCGCAGATCATGGGAGATTGAGCGCAGCAGATTTGCACGAAGCTCTTCGCTCTGCGCCTGCACTGCGGCAGCCTCCTTCTCACGGGCATTCTTTTCGTTTTCCAGAGCGAGCGCAACCTCACCCAGAAGCGAGAGCAGAATGCTGCGTTCAGACGGTTCCAGGGGCGCATGCTTTGCTTCCACGCCGAGCACGCCATAGATCCGGTCTGCCATGTGGATGGGCAGGTAGAGGAACTGCAGCTCTGGTTGGACCTCGGTGGTCGCACCTGCTGCGTCGTTATGCTCCAGCGCCCAGCGAGCGCCTGAGCAATCGCCGTCCGGAGCCAGCGTCAGCCCGCTGCCTGCCGGGAACAGACAGATCAGAGCGGGCTCGCCGTCCCGGTTTTCATAGACGACCGTATCGCGGTCGAGCAGCTTTTGAATATGCTCGCCCGCCGTGCGGAAGATCTCCGCACGGCTTTCAGCCTTGACCAGCATCTGATCCGCGTCATAGAGGACGCGGGTCCGGTGCGCGGTCTTGGAAGCCTGACCGGCCTGAACCTTGTATCGAATGGCCAGCGTGCTGCTGATGAAGGCTGTCAGAAACATGACGACAAAGGTCACGGGATAGCCAGCTTCATAGGCAGCCATTGAGAACCTTGGTTCTACAAAGAGGAAATTGTAGAGCAGAACGCTCGCAATTGCCGCGATCAGACTGTACAGGCGGCTGGACGTGACGACGGACGTCAGAAGAACGCCCAGAATATAGACCAGGATCAGATTGACGTTGGCAAAGTGCAGCCGATAGAACAAATTGGAGATCAAAGTTGTTACAGCCAGAAATGCCAGGCTTTTGCAGACGTTGAGCGCAATTTCCCGTGCGCTGCCCGGAACGCTGCCCCGAAAGGCGACCGCTCTGGCCTGCTGGTCGGGAATGATGTGGATGTCCACGTCTGGCGCATTGCTCAGAAGCTGCTCCATCAGGGTTGGCTTGCTCCAGGGAAGCCGACGCTTTGTCGCGCTGCGGCCGAGGACAATTCGTGTTGCGCCTGAAACGCGGGCGAATTCCGCAATCTGGTGCGCGACGTTATCCCCCAATACGACCTCGACCTTCGCTCCGAACTGCTTGGCAAGCGCCTCGTTTTCTGCAAGCCTTCTGCGATCCTCGACTGGCAAAGAAGTATAGTCGGGCGTTTCCACAAACAGGGCTGTGAGCTCAGAACCGAAGGCCTCCGCCATCCGTGCGGCTGTCCGAATGATTCTCGCGTTGGAAGGAGAAGGGGAGAGGCAGACAAGGATCTGTTCCGGCGTGCCGGTTGGTTTCTTTTCCTGCTTTCGCACGGCTTACTCGCCTCCTTTTCCTCAGTATAGCACGGAAGCGATCAGCTTTCCATTGTTTCTTCAGATAATGCGTCAGAAATTGCGTTCCGCAGTCCGTTCAGCAGCGCATCCCGTTCAGCGCATTGGACCTCAGCGTTCCAGACCGCATAGAAGCCGCTGTCTCCACACCGGGGGATCAACGGCGCCGTGCGGGGATCCTGATTTCCCACGGCAGCTCGTTCCAGTGCTTCGAGCGAAACCCAGAAAGACGCCCAGCGGCCTGCTGGATCGTGTTTCAGAAGCAGTACGTCCACATCGTCCTTGATCAGCCGCTTCCGAAGCGCGGCTGCCTTCCCGCAGGAACAGGAGACTGCGATCGGCGTCTTTCCTTTTGCGCATTTCCGCAGATACCAGTTCAGAGCATCCAGCATACGAGGCGACTCAGCGCCCAAACGGACCCGAGGCTCGAGCGAATCCGTTGCTTTTGACTTGAGGGCGGAAGGAGCGTCTAACGTCGAAGTCAGCCAACAGACGCCGAAATATCCGACGGCGGCCACGCAGAGAACGATTGCGATAATAAGTACCGTTGTCATTTCAAAGCACCTCCTTCGGTGAAAACTTGCGGGTGATTTCGTGCAAGATCCATCGCCGATCAGACGCGGAAGCACTTGCAGACGGCCTTCTCCTGCCCAAGGACCAGGACAGAGGCTTCGACGCTGAGTACGGTGTCGGGCGGAACGTTCAAATGCAGAATTCCGTTCTGCTTCAAGCCGAGAATCGTAATGCCGTATTTTTTTCGGACGTCGATCTGCGCAATGGTTTTTCCGTCCCAGGCTGTCGGCACGAGGACCTCATATACAGAGTAGCCGTCTCCGAGTTCCAGATAGTCCAGAATCGAATCCGAGGAGCATCGGATGGCCGTCCATGCGGCCAGCTGCTTCTCCGGAAAGACGACCTCGTTTGCCCCGCTTTGAAGCAGGAATTTCTCCTGTATTTCCGCTGCCGCGCGCGCCACGATCTGTTTCGCCCCGAGCTCATGGAGCAGATAGGTCGTCTCTAAAGAGCTCTGGAAATCGTCGCCGATCGCCACGATGCAGCTGTCGAAGTTTCTGACGCCCAGCGTTTGTAAAAACTCGCGGTTGGTGCTGTCGCCGATCTGGGCGCTGGTGACGAATGGCAGAACAGCATTGACGCGTTCTTCGTTCTGATCCATCGCAAGCACCTGATGGCCCCGTTTGCTCAGCTCCCGTGCGACATAGGTGCCGAAGCGTCCCAGACCAATCAAAAGAATACTTTTTTCCATGATTTGAAAACTCCTTTATCCGACTGCAAGCGACTCCTGTGGGTAGTTGAAAGCCATACCCGGCCGCAGAGTCGAGAATAACAACGTCAATCCGCCGATCCGCCCGATGAACATCAGAGCGATGAGAATGATGCGGGAGAAAGCGCCAAGCTGCGGCGTCAGCCCCAAGCTCAAGCCGACGGTACCGACCGCCGAGGCTGTCTCAAACAGGCAGTCCAGCAGCGGAAGCCCCTCCGCCAGAGAGATGCAGAAGCCGCCAAGCAGAAACAGCGTCAGGTACAAAACCAGCAGGGTCGCCGCCCGTCGAAGCGTTTCGCCGGTCAGCCGCCTTCCAAAGAAGGACACATTCTGCCTGCGGCGGAAGACCGCGTTGCAGAGCGCCAGAAGGGTGGCGAGCGTCGTCGTCTTGAATCCGCCCGCCGTGGATCCGGGCGAGCCGCCTACCAGCATTAGCACGATTGTCAGGCCGAGGCTTGCTTCCTTCATTGAGCTGTAGTCGACTGTATTGAAACCTGCCGTGCGCGGCGTGACCGCCTGGAACACCGAACGCATCAGCCGCCCGCCGATCGATCCGCTCCGAAATTCGGCGAAGAAGAGATACACGGCCGGAATGAGGATCAGCAGAGACGTCGTCAACAGCACAACCTTTGTCTGCATACAGTATTTGCTCATATGGAGCTTGTGCCTTCTGACGTCGTCCCAAATCAGGAATCCGATGCCGCCGACGATAATCAGCACCGGCATGACGCAGTTTACAAGGACGGAATCGGCATATGCTGTCAGCGAGGAGAAGGCCGACCCCGCGCCCATCAGGTCAAAGCCTGCGTTGCAAAATGCCGAAACAGCGTGGAAGAGGCTGAACCATATGCCTTTCCACACGCCAAAGCGCGGGATAAACACCGGCGTGAGCGCCAAAGCGCCGAAAAGCTCAAAAAACAATGTCATCTTCAGGATATAGCTCGTCAGCCGCACGATCCCGCCGACGTTCGGCGCAGAGAATACCTCCTGCATGGTGCTTCGCTGCCGGAGACCGATTTTCTTGCCGGTCATCAGGGCGACGGCGAAGGCTGCGGTGATCAGACCCAGACCGCCGAACTGGATCAACAGCAGGATCACGACTTGCCCGAAGACGGACCAGGTTTGCGCGGTGTCCCGAACCACCAGCCCGGTTACACAGGCCGACGAGGTCGCCGTAAACAGGGCGTCGAAGCCGCCGACGCTTTTTCCGCTTCGCGTGCTGAACGGGAGACTCAGCAGCAGGGTCCCAATCAGAATCAGGGCAGCAAAGCTTAAAAGGATGATCTGTGAAGAGGATAGCCCCCGAAATACGCGTTTCATAGCAAACAATCCCTTCTGCTTTTAGATTATATTCTCTCATATTCTCAGCCAAATAGGTGTTAGCATTTCTTCTCTCGCATTAAGATGACATTAAAAACATGCGCCATGAAAAATCAATCGCAAAGCGGTTGTATATCATCGGCATAAAACGCTGCATCTCATCCAGCCGCAGGCAATCCGTGCTTCGCTCGCAGGGATCCGCCTGCAGCAATCATTTGCCGCCTGACGGCGGGTGATATACCTGGCCCGCGGCTTGGATAAAACAGATGTCCCTTCAATTTTTCAGAGGGAAAGGGAGCGTGAGGGGAAAGCGTCAAGGTTTCCATCCCCATGATTTCAATTGCGCGTCTTTTCAGCTCCGCCGAAAAGACGCGCACCAACAGAAACAGCCTTACGGCTGTTTTTGCCTATGGGGTACGGAAAAGATGGATTTGCGTTTTTCACAGATGGATCCGAACCCTCGGAATGATACGGAGAAGTGATGTTTGCCCTGGCGGGCATGTGATGTTGTTCGCTGCGCTCACAGTGATGCTATGCGGCGCTGTCGCAAAGTGATGTGATGTGTTCCGCCCAGGTGCCGAAGGCGCACATCACTCGCCGGAGGCGAACATCACGCATGAAGTGCACATCACGTTCCGCGCAGCGGAACACATCGTTCAAAAAACCTCTTTTGCTAAAGCAAAAGAGGTTTTTTGTGGTGCCGGTAACCGGACTCGAACCGGTACGCTTTTTGGGGCGAGGGATTTTAAGTCCCTTGTGTCTACCGATTTCACCATACCGGCGTGGGTGAACTAATAGTATCACCTTTTTGTAATAGCGTCAAGATTTTTTTACGCTCCGGTTCGGCCTTCGTCGCGCAGGGCAGGCGGCGGCACGCGCCGGGCGACCGGGCGGTTCTGCCTGCCGGAGTCCTGAATGATTTGCCGAAGGCACCTGCCCGGGAGGCTTTTTCTTCGGCAATCCATAAAAAATCCTTGCTATTTGTCGGCGCAGCACATATAATATAGGCTAACGTAAAACTTACACCGGGAGGGTGATACCATATGTGTGATACCTGCAAAGAAAAGTACTTCATCACGACCCCGCTCTACTATCCGTCGAGCCGCCTGCACATCGGCCATGCCTACTGCACGGTCGCCACGGACTCCATCGCTCGCTACCAGCGCATGCGCGGCAAGGACGTCGTCTTCCTGACAGGCACCGACGAACACGGCCAGAAGATCGAGACCAAGGCGAAGGAAGCCGGCGTGACGCCGAAGCAGTTCGTTGACAGTATCGTCGAGGGGCCGAAGGGCGTCAAGGATCTCTGGAAACTGATGAACGTTTCCTATGACCGTTTCATCCGCACGACCGATGAGACGCATGGCGAGACGATCCAGAAGGTCTTCCGGAAGATGTACGAGAACGGAGACATTTATAAAGGTTATTACGAGGGCATGTACTGCACGCCCTGCGAATCCTTTTGGACCGAGAGCCAGCTTGTTGACGGCAAGTGCCCGGACTGCGGCAGGGAAGTGCAGCCTGCCCGCGAGGAGGCATACTTCTTCAAGCTCTCCAAATATGCCGATCGGATTCAGGCTCTGCTTGAAACGCCCGGCTTCCTGGAGCCGGCTTCCCGCGTCAACGAGATGATCAACAACTTCATCAAGCCCGGCCTTGAGGACCTCTGCGTTTCGCGGACCACCTTCAAATGGGGCATCCCGGTCGATTTCGATCCTGGCCATGTCGTCTATGTCTGGGTGGACGCCCTGTTCGGCTATCTCTCCGCCCTCGGCTTCCTGAACGGTAAGCCGCAGGATTGGGAGAAGTACTGGCCCGCCGACGTGCACATCATTGGCAAGGAGATCGTCCGCTTCCACGCGATCATCTGGCCGGCCTTCCTGATGAGCATGAACCTGCCGCTGCCGAAGCACATCTATGGCCACGGCTGGCTGAATTTCAACGGGGACAAGATGTCCAAGTCCAAGGGCAACGTCGTCGATCCCTATCTGCTGGCGGAGCGCTATGGCGTGGACGCCCTTCGCTTCTTCATGTTGCGCACCTTCCCCTTCGGCTCTGACGGCAATTTCACGAACGAGAGCCTGATCTCCTGCATCAACGTGGACCTCGCAAACGACCTCGGCAACCTGGTTTCGCGCACGATCGCGATGGTTCAGAAGTACTTCGAAGGCCAGCTTCCGCTGGAGCAGCAGGAGGACGAGGACAAGGACGGCGAGCTGATCACGGAAGCTTGCGATCTTGTCCACAAGTACGCCGAGCAGATGGACAAATTCGCACTGCAGAATGCCCTGGGCGAGATTTTCAAGGTGATCGGCCGCGCAAACAAGTATATCGACGAGAACGAGCCCTGGAAGCTTGCAAAGTCCGAAGAAAACCGCCCGCGTCTTGCCCGCGTGATGTACAACCTGCTTGAAACGATCCGCATCTGCGCCGGCCTGCTCCGCCCGTTTATCCCCGATACCGCCGAAGAGATCCTTCGCCGCCTCGGGAATCCGGACAGCAGCTGGGAGTCCATGGCCTTCTTTGGCACGCTCTACCGGGATGCGAAGGTTGAAAACGGGAGCGTTCTGTTCCCGCGCATCGACATGGAGAAGGAGCTCGCCGAGCTCGAGAAGCTCCAGCACCCGGCCGAGGCGCCGAAGGCTGAGGAGCAGGTCGAGCTGCCTGAGCCGAAGGCCGAGATCGCCTTCGACGATTTTGAGAAGGTGGAGCTGACGGTCGTCAAGGTCCTTTCCTGCGAGAAGGTCAAGAAATCCGATAAGCTCCTCTGCTTCCAGCTCGACGACGGCACCGGCACACCGCGTCAGATCCTCTCCGGCATTGCAAAGTACTATCAGCCGGAGGAACTCCTCGGCAAAACCCTGGTCGCCGTCACGAATCTGGCGCCCCGCAAGCTGATGAGCCGCGAATCGCGCGGGATGCTTCTCTCCGCTGAGCACGGCGACAAGCTGACGCTGATCATGCTCGACGATGCAATTCCTGCCGGAAGCCGACTTGGATAAAATCAACAGCCCGTTCTGCTTCGGCAGGACGGGCTGCTTTCTCATATTCGGGGCGCCGTGACGCGGAGCTGCGCAGGCGTCATGACGATGAAAACTTCGCAAAAAACACACAATAATAGTTTACATAAGTCATAATAATTTCATGGACATAATTTCGTAACAAAATTGATTATATTTATAAAAAACAGGTTGATTCACCGGTTAATCACCGGCCGGATTTGACTTGAATCGGGGAAAATCCCTGATTTCACAAAGGATTATTCACACTGTCCACAGGCTTTTCCACCAGATAAAGAATATTCAGACAATATTCGACATTATTCATTCGGTTAACATAAAGTCATTTCTACTTCACTTCGACTAATTGCGCAATCTGTTCTTCGGTCAGCTGCGGGTGCAGGCAGAGGTTGATTGCCCGAGCAAGAATATCAGTAAAAAACGCCGTCTGCTGCAGGACAGCCCGGTGCGTCACGACGTAGTCCGGCGCCTGTGCAAGGGTCGAGAGGATCGGGACGCCCAGGGCAAAAACAGGAATCCCAAGGCTTTCCCGCGTCAGCTCGGCGCGCCCGGAGAGAATGCCGGAGCCCGGGCAGATCCCGGTGTTGGTGAGCTGGATCGACCCTCCTAGCTCGTCCCGGTTTCGCGCAGCAAGCGCGTCCACAGCCAGAAGGGCGGCAGGCTTTGCCTGCTGGATCACGGCGTGCAGGATCGTGCCGGTTTCCATGCCTGTCCTGCCGAGAACGCCCGGCTCCAGGGCAAAGACCGGGCGGATCGGTCCGAGCGCTTCCGGGAGCTTTCCGTTCAGGTGCCCGGTGATCCAGAGCCGATCCAAGGTTTTTGGACCGAGCGCGTCATAGATCACGGCGCGGTTTCCCAGACCTGCCACCAGAACGGAGTCGCCGCTTCTGAGGCGTGTCAGATCCGCAAGCTCTCCCGCGAGTGCCTGCACAAGCCTTGATTTTGCCCGGTTTCCGGTGAAGGCCTCCGGCCGCAGATCCAGGGTCACATAAACGCCCTGCGGCTTTTGCATCGCTGCGCTGCCTGCAGCGTTTTTGATGTGGATCCAGGTCATCCGAAGATCGCGGCGCAGCTTAACGCGCGTTTCGATGCCCGGCGGATTCGGCGCGCCTGGCGCTTCGCGCAGCAGAAGTCCGTATTGTTCCGCAGCCAGATCCGTAAATTGCGCCCATTCCGAAGGCTGCGGTTCCGGAGGCAGAGCCGGGCGCCTATGCCGTCTGAATTGTATCATAGGCATGTATTGCCCGAAGGCACGAAATATATGCAAAAAAATATGAAATTCTCAAAAATTACTATTGATTTTACGGGCCCGACCGAGTATAATACATTCCTGCGTGAAACTGTAATGTTTCCATAGCATAGAGCAAGGAGGTGTGATCGTGCCCAACATCAAGTCCGCAAAGAAGAGAGTCGAGCTGTCCAAGGCTGCCAATGCCCGGAATAAGGCTGAGAAGTCCCTTTTGAAGACCAACCTCAAGAAGTTCGATACTGCTTACACTGAAGGTAATCGCGAAGCTGCTGACGTCGCCTACAAGGCTGCTGTCAAGGCCGTGGACCAGGCTGTGAACAAGGGTCTTCTGCACAAGAATACCGCTGCCCGCAAGAAGAGCAGCATGACCCTGAAGCTCAACAAGCTGGCGTAATCGCGTTCGAAAATATTCCCTTCCGGAATCCTCCGGAAGGGGTTTTTTCGTTTTCGGGCCAGGCGTCGGGTTCCGGCAAAAGAATTGCAATCCGCACTTGCTATTTTCCAAAGCCTGGATTATACTGATAGTATCTTAGTATTTAAAAGGAGCAAATTCAGTGGAACAGAAAAACATAGAGAATCAGTGTTTTGATGAAGAGCGCGCCCTGTACGGCGAGCGCGGCCTGACGGTCCGGAACTGCCGGTTCGACGGCCCTGCCGATGGAGAGAGCGCGTTCAAGGAATGTGACGAAATTGCTGTGCAGGGCTGCTTCTTCAATCTGCGCTATCCGTTCTGGCATGACCGCGGGCTGAAGCTCATCGACTCTGAAATGACCGAGCTCTGCCGCGCGGCGCTCTGGTATACGGAGGACCTGGAGATTCGGAATTCCAAGCTGCACGGCATCAAGGCCGTGCGCGAGTGCAGCAATGTGACGATCTCCGACTGCGACGTCGTTTCTCAGGAATTCGGCTGGTCTTCGCGCAATCTGACGATGCGCAACAGCACGGCGGTCAGCGAATACTTCATGAACCGTTCGGAGCACCTGCACTTTGAAAACGTCCGCTTCAAGGGCAAGTATTCCTTCCAGTATCTCGACGGCGGCCTGTTTGAAAACTGCAATTTCGATACAAAAGACGCCTTTTGGCATTCAAAGTATGTCACCGTCAGAAACAGCGTCATCAAGGGCGAGTATCTGGCGTGGTATGCCGAGAGCCTGACGCTGGATCACTGCAAGATCATCGGCACGCAGCCCTTCTGCTACTGCAAAAACCTCAAGCTGATCGACTGCGAGATGATCGATACGGACCTCAGCTTTGAGAAGTCCACGGTTCACGCCACAGTCCTCACAAAGGTCGACAGCATCAAGAACCCGCGCTCAGGCAGAATCACCGTCCCGGAAGTGGGCAAAATCATCATGGATGACCCGGAGGCCCGCGGCGAGATCGTCGTTGGCTGAGCATATTCCGTGCGTTCTGATCCAATCCGAATCTAATCATATATCAGGAGGTATTGTCATGTTTTGCCAGAATTGCGGCGCACAGGTTCCTGATGGCAGCCCGTTCTGCCCGAACTGCGGCACCCCGCAGGCCGTCACGCAGATCCCCCAGCAGCCCGCCCAGCCCCAGCAGACAACACCTGTACATGTGCCTGTTCAGGTTCCGGCCTATCAGATGCCGGTAACGGCAGCACCGAAGAAAAAGAAGAAAAAATGGCCTTGGTTCCTCGGCGGCGGCATTCTGCTTGCCGCGGGCGTCGCCGTTCTTCTGATCCTCCTTCTGGGCAGCTCGGGACCGCAGAAAACCGCTGAGAACTACATGGAAGCGGTTGCAGCCAGAGACATCAAAGGAATGATGGAAAACGCCGCTTTCGATGTGCTGAATTATGAGTTTGATTGCTCTTCCAAACAGGAGTTTGTCGATCACATCAACGACAGATTCGATACGAGCTTCACAAAATTTGATGATGCTGCGGAATACTACAAAAATTGGAGCAATGACAGGCATGGCGGAGGAAAGCTTTCGATGACCAAACTGAGTGAAAAAGAATTCAGCACGTGGGAAATCGACGAGTTCTTTGAAGAAAGAAGTAACGAAGATGACGAAGGCAATCAGACATACCGCGGCGTCCGCCGCAGCGCTGTCGACGAGATGATCGAATATGAGTTCAGAGCAACTTATACCGATGAAGAGACGTCCGAGAGAATGACTCTGACTGTATGGGTCGTAAAAATTGACGGCGATTGGGGCGTCGTCGACTGGGATGACTGAGTCCTTCAGGTAAACTGGAAGGCGGCAGCTCTTCGGAACTGCCGCCTTCGATGTCCTTTGTGCGCTGACTTTTATAATTGCCTGTTGATTTTTGAATCGGAATCCGCTATGATAAGCATGGCTCTCGGAGAGTAGAGCGCGCGCGTCGGGGTTTCCCGGTAGTGCCGTCGGATGGGAGGTTGCCGACGGACGAAATGGCCTCTGCCATGCGATGCGTGCTTGCAGCCGCTCCGAAATTTCAAAGAGCCCCTCAACCTCCTCCCAAACGGAGGATTTTTTATGTTCAACGCCAGAAGACTTGCCCTCGACGGCCTGCTTGCCGCTCTGTACTTTGCGCTCTCCTATCTCTCTTTTTACATTACCCCGAACCTGAAGGTTGCCGTGACGTCGCTTGCAATCATCACGGCCGCCCTGATGCTCAAGTGGTATGATGCCTGCCTGGTCGCGCTGATCGGAGAATTTCTCTATCAGCTCATCCGTTCCGGCTATGGCATCACGGTCACAACGCCGGTCTGGATCGCCGCGCCGGTCCTGCACGCTTTGGCGCTCGGCCTCTGCGCGCTGATTTTCAGAAGCAGGAATACGCCGCTTGTCGAAAAAACCGTTCCCTGCGTGCTGGTGATCCTGGGCTGCGGTCTGCTCAACGCCGTCTTCAACACAGCTGCCATGTATGTCGACAGCAAGGTCTTCGGCTACTATCAGCAGCACATCGTGTTCGGACTGGCTTTGATCCGGGCTGCCATTGCGCTTGCGACGGCATGCGTGATGGCCCTGATCGCGATCCCGCTGGTCCGCGCCGTGCGCAGGCAGGTTCCCGCAATCTGATCGGAGGCAGCCATGACATATCAGGAAGCGCTTGATTTTATCGGTGCCGTGTCCTGGAAGGGCTCGGTACCCGGCCTGAGCCGCATCACCGAGCTGATGCACCGCCTCGGCGACCCGCAGCTCGGCAAAAAATTCATCCATATCGTCGGCACCAACGGCAAGGGCAGCACAGCCGCCATGCTGAGCTCGATCCTGACCCGTGCCGGCTATAAGACCGGCCTGTTCATCTCTCCGTGGGTGATCGACTTCCGCGAGCGTATGCAGATCAACAATCGGATGATCTCCGAGGAAGCGCTTGCCGATATCACAGAGCACATTCGCCCTCATGCCGTCAAAATGGACGACGCGCCTACGGAATTTGAGCTGATCACCGCGATCGGCCTGTGCTGGTTTGCCCGCGAGGAATGTGACATTGTGATCCTTGAGGCAGGCATGGGCGGCGAGTTTGACGCGACCAATGTGATCCCCGCGCCGGAGGTTGCGGTTTTTACGAACATCGGCCTCGATCACACGGAATTCCTCGGCGCGACCGTTGAGGCAATTGCCGCAACTAAGTCCGGGATTCTGAAGCCCGGATGCGACGCCGTCCTCTACCCGAATCAGTCTTCGGTCGAGGCAGTTATCCGCGGCCGCTGCGAGAAGCTGGGGATTCCGCTGACGCACGCCGAACCCGAGCGGCTGATTCCGCTGTCCTGCGATCTGAGCGGGCAGCGCCTGCAGTGGGGGGAGCGGGAGATCCGCCTGCCCCTGCTCGGCGATCACCAGCGGTACAATACGTCTGTCGTGCTCGGCGTCGTCTCCGCTCTGCGCCGCCGCGGCTGGCGCGTCCCGGACGAAGCGGTCCTGGATGGGATCGCGCATACCGCCTGGCCGGGCCGCTTTGAACTTCTGAGCCGCGACCCGCTCTTCGTCCTCGACGGCGGCCATAATCCGCAGTGCATGGACGCGCTGCTGTCTGCGGCGGAGACCTATCTTTCCGGCCGTCGTCTGACCGTCATCACCGGCGTTCTGGCTGACAAGGACTACGCTTCGATGTATGACCGCACCTTCAGCCTGGCCGACCGCTTCTTTACGGTTACCCCGCCGAGTCCGCGCGCTCTGTCCGCAGAGGACCTGGCTGCCTGGCTTTGCGCCCGCTGTGACAAGCCCGTGGAAGCCTGCCCGAGCGCGTCCGAGGCTGTCCGCAGGGCGATTGCCGTCACGCCGAAGGACGGCGCCATCCTCGCCTACGGCTCGCTCTACCTCGCATCCGACGTGCGAAAGGCGGCGCTGACGCTGCCACGCGCCTGATCTGGATTCTGAAATGATTTGCCGCATGCGCGGCAGGAGGTGATCTCATGCGCAGACTTTGGAAAGGAATCCGTGAATTTACACGAAGGGGCGACCTGCTGCTTCTGCTTCTGTGCGTGGTCACCTCGGTCTTTGGCCTTGTGATGGTCGCAAGCACGACCCACTGGTCGAACTCCTCCCGCTTCGTGATCGTGCAGGGCGTCGCGCTGATTCTCGGGGTCCTGCTGTATATGCTGATCTCCGTCATCGACATTGAGATCTTTGCCGACCATCGTGTGCTTCTGATGGTTTTCTCCACGGTCATCATGCTGATGCTCCGCCGCTGGGGCATTGAGGTCAACGGCAACCGCGCCTGGCTGTCGCTGCCCTTCCTGCCGGTCAATATCCAGCCTGCCGAGATCTGCAAGATCACGTTTATCATCATTCTTGCCAAAATCCTGTCAGACAGGCGCGCGCATATTTCCGCGCCGAAGACGGTCGGCTCTGCCACCGCGCTGACCCTTTACTTCGTCGGCCTGATTATCGTGCTCTCCCACGACGCCGGCTCAGCCATGGTGTTCCTGTTCATCTTCCTGATTGTCGCCTACGTCAGCGGCATCCGCGGCTGGTGGTTCCTGATCGGCCTTGTGGCGGCAGCGCTGCTGCTCCCGCTTGCCTGGAAGTATTTCATTCAGGACTACCAGAAGCAGCGCATCCTGATGCTGTTTGACCCCAGCATCGACCCGACCGGCGAGGGTGTTCGCTGGGATACGAACCGAAGCATCGCAATGGTCTCCGGCGGCGGCGTTTCCGGCCAGGGTCTCTTCCACGGTCTGATGACGCAGTCGCACGCAGTCGACTCCCAGTATTCGGACTTCATCTTCTCCGCAATCGGCGAGGAGCTTGGGAACCTCGGCTGCCTGTTCACGATCCTGCTGCTTGTCTCTGTCATTGTCCGTGTGCTCCATGTCGGCCTGCATACGCCGAACTTCATGAACCGCTCGATCTGCTTCGGCATCGCGGCGATGATGACGTTCCAGATGCTGACGAACATCGGCATGTGTATCGGCGTTTTCCCGGTCATCGGCCTGACGCTCCCGTTTGTCAGCTACGGCGGTTCCTCGCTGATCACGACCTTCCTCTCAATGGGCCTGGTCTCCGGCATCCATATGCGCCCAGACCCGGATGCAAAATCCCCCTATATTCAGCCGCGCCTCTGAGGCGCGGCCGATCGGCAAATGGAGCCGGGATGCACCCCATGGCCCGCGCCATTGAGATATGCGCGTCTGCCGCGGCGCATGCTTCCGCCTTTGTCCCTGCCCTTTCGCAGAAAACCCTCAGCTCCCGGATTCGGGAGCTTTTTTCATCCTTTGGCGCAACCTTTCTCTGAAAAATCCGACTATCAGAGTGAAGGGCCCCTCGAAAGGAGAGAACACTATGGAAGATGCACAGATCGTTGCGCTGTTTCACAGGCGCGACCAGCAGGCGATCGGCGAGGCGGAGCAGAAATACGGCTCGCGTCTGATCTCGCTGGCAAACCGTGTGCTCAGCAGCCGCGAGGACAGCCGCGAATGCGTCAACGACGCGCTGTATGCAGCCTGGCAGACGATTCCGCCGAACGCGCCGGAAAACCTCTTTGCCTATCTCTGCCGCCTGACGCGCTGCGCGGCCATCGACTGCTGGCGCCGCCGGAATTCCGCGCGCCGCGCCGGTTCGGAGTACGTACTCTGCCTCGACGAGCTGGCCGACTGCGTCGGCAGCGGCGAGAGTCCGGAGAATCAGGTCCGCGCGGGTGAGCTGACGGCCTGTATCGCAGCCTGGCTCAGGGCTCAGCCGGAGCAAACCCGCGCCGCCTTCGCCCTGCGATACTATCATATGCTCCCGCTGGACCGGATTGCGGAGCGTTTCGGCTGTACGACCGGGAAGATCAAGAGCATTCTCTATCGGGCGCGGCAGAGCCTGCGCCGCCACCTAAAGAAGGAGGGTTGGATCGAATGAAAGCAGAAGAACTCATGGACGCCATCGGCGCGCTGGACGAGAGCCTTGTCAACCCCGATGTGCAGATGATACAAAACCATCAGCCCATTTCGGAAAACGATGCGGAGCAGACGGTCCCGCTGCGTGCCAGAAAACACCGCGGTACAGTGCTGACCTGGGTGGGCGCCGCGGCGGCCGTCGCCCTGATTGCCTTCGGCGGCTGGTTTGTCCTTGGCCGCGCAGCAAAGCAGCAAAACGGACCGGGCGCTCTCCAAGCGTCCCAGCCGGCCTCTGCAACGGGCGAAGCCACTTCGACGAATCCCAATGAGACAGGGAAACAGACCGAGACAGACGCCTCCGTTCAGAAGGAGCCGACCGACGAGGGCGAAACGCAGCCGACCGACTTTATCCCCGACGGAACCACCGATGTCGGCTCTCTTGGGGGCGTCTTCTACACGCAGATTTATCCCGCCGGAATGGACTTCAGCAGCTCAAACCCTTGGAATCCGAAGGATCCTCCGACTGCTCTGCCTGTCTACCGCAATCTTGCCTGCACCCATGAGGAGGAATTTCCAACCATGAACCCAGTCGGCGCGGCAAAGTATCTCGGAGAAGAGAAGATGCGCGCGCTTGCCGACGAGGTGGCCGACGCCCTGGGCTGGAAAGTCCTCCATGCCAAGTATGAAAGTGACGAGCTCTCTGAAGAATTGTATGTGACGCTTGACGGCGGAAGTATCGACGTGCACGGCAACGGCGATATCCAGATCTCGTTTCCGTTCAAGGATGAGCAGGGATGGTTCATACCTGCCAGCGGCGCGGCTGAAAGGCCGGAGGACTTCGGCTACGAGACGCCAGAGGACCTTGACGACTCGCTGTTCACCCTGCCGGAGGGCGGCGCTCTGCACAGTGGCGACCCTGCCGTGATAAAGCAGACCGTGCAGGAACTTGCAGAGCGGTTCTCCGAACTCACCGGCTTCGAGAACCCGGCCGTCGCCTTGGAATCGGTCTACGACATCTACGGCGAGCAGAACTGGAGAAATTTTGTCTATGACACTGCACCGGACAAAACCCAGACGACCGTCAACTACAATTTCCAGCGCGTAAGCTTCTACAGCGACGAAGAAGAAACGCATTTGCTGAAAATTTGGATTTCGAATCCGCTTGTTGCTGCAGAGGCCGAGCCTGAGCAGCCGATCCGATCTGAGCAGGAGGCGAGAAGCATTCTGCTCGGGAAAACGCAGGCAGGCAGCAGTCAGGAAAAGCCCTGGAGCAGCATGATTATGGATGCGGACGATCTGGTGGAGGCCAGCCTGCGCGAGGAGAATATCGCCGCCGTCGAGCTGGTCTACGGGACCCAGACCGGCTGCAAGGTTTTCGAGCCGTATTACAAGTACACCGTCAAGCTTGACAATACCGGCCTTGAGGATGTCTATCCGAGTTCCCTCCAACCTGGCTGGTACGAGTACGGCACGTTCTACGTCCCTGCCATTCCCTGACGCATACCCTTCCGCCTATCTCCCGTCCCTCGCCAAGCCTTCTCCCCATTCTTTGGAATGGGGAGAAGGGGGACCGCGTCAGCGTAAGTGAGCGCCCAAATCTCTGATCTGGCTGCGCGAACTTATACAAAGGAGTGGATGAGGGGCCGGGCGAGATCGTTTCCATCCGTGCGCCGACCCGGACGAACGGCAATCTTATAAACTGCAAAACGAGCTCTCCCACGTCGGGAGAGCTCGTTGTCCTTTGCGGAACGGTTGTTTACCGTCCCTGGCTCAGACGCTTCTGCTGTCCGCGCAGGGCGCGCGTCAGGCCCAGCAGCACGGCCAGACCGGCTGCGGTGATCGCACCGAGCGTCAGAGCGCCGCTCAGATGAAGGCTGCGGATCTCCAGGAAGAACAGCTCAGGCAGAATGGCACAGGCGGCTGCAAAGAGAATCGCCATCACCAGACACAGAGCACCGCGCTGCCAGGTCATCGGCCGGCAGGTCAGAGCCAGGTTGCCGAGCCCGATCACACCCGCCGAGAGGGTCGCGATCGTGGAGGCCGTTTCCTGGGGAAGCCGCACCTTGCCAAGGATCATGGATGCCAGCGCACACAGGGAGACCGCTGCCGCGCCGGGCACGGCGCGCAGCAGAATCCTCTTGAGGAAGCTTCCGGACGCCCGCTCTGCGCTTGGCTCAAGCGCCAGAAACACCGAGGGAATGCCGACGCTGACCGCGCTGATCAGGGTCAGCTGGATCGGCTGGAAGGGATACCGAAGCGGCAGAAATACGGTCAGAAGTCCGAGCAGGAAGGAGTACAGCGTTTTGACCAGATACAGCGACGCGGTGCGCGTGATATTGCCGATGACGCGCCGTCCTTCCGCAACGACTGCGGGTAGGGAATTGAAGTCGCCGTCGAGCAGCACGAGCTGGGCCGCGTGCTCGGTCGCCTCCGCGCCGCCCGCAATCGCAATCGAGCAATCTGAGGCCTTGAGAGACGGAATGTCATTGACGCCGTCGCCGGTCATTGCAACGTTGTGCCCGGCCTTTTTCAGAGATTCGATCAGGATCTGCTTTCTTGCCGGAGTCAGTCGGCCGAAAATGACGGTGTCGCTGCTCGCAGCTGCCAGCTCTTCATCAGAGAGCCTGGAGCAGTCGACGGTCTTTTCTGCGCCGGGCAGCTCCAGCGTCTGCGCGACGGCGGAAACCGTCCTCGGATCGTCGCCGGAAAGCACCCGGATGGAAACACCCTCCCGCGAGAACCAGTCGAGCGTGTCCTTTACGGCCGGACGCAGGGTGTCGCGCAGGCAGAACAGGCCGAGCGCCCGCGTAACCGGCGGCAGATTGTCCGCTTCGATCCTGCCCTTCGCCTCGGCGAGAACAAGCACGCGATAACCCGCCGCTGTCGCCGTGTTCGCGGCCTCCGGCACCGTGTCAAGCACGAAGGACGGCGCGCCGAGGATCAGGGTCGTTCCGTCCGCGTAGCTTGCGGCGGATTTTTTCCGGGCGGAGGAGAAGGGGAGCGTGCAATCGGGCTTCTCAGTACCGGCAGGCAGAATCTTTGCCAGTGCCTTCAATGTTCCGGAGGAGGCTTCAAAAGCGCCGAGGAAGCGGGAGGCGGCCGCCTTCAGCTCGTCCTCGTCAGCATCCAGCGGGATCATCTTGTCCATCGTCATCTCGCCGGTGGTCAGCGTGCCGGTCTTGTCTGAGCACAGCACGTCCACGCGGGCGAGCGTTTCGATCCCGAACAGCTCCTGGACGAGGGTCCTCCTGCGCCCAAGCTTGACGACACCTGCAAGCAGCGCCACGGAGGTCAGCAGGATCAACCCTTCCGGGATCATTCCGATCATCGCTCCGACGGCGTCAGGAACGGCTTTGTTGAGCGGGAAGCGGTCCAGAAAATACTCCCGGCAGAACAGCAGCAGACCGATCGGGATCAGAAGCTTGCTGACCAGGGAGACAAGCTTGTTGAGCTCGGTCATCAGCTCGGATTTCGGCGAGCGGATCTGCCTTGCGCTGTGCATGAGTCTGGCGGCGTATGCGGAATCGCCGACGGCTGCCAGCTGGGCTGTGACCTTGCCCTCCGTCAGGAAGCTGCCGGACATCAGCCAGTCGCCTGCCCTACGGGAAACCGGATCGCTCTCGCCGGTCAGCAGGGACTCGTCTGCTGCGCAGGCGCCGCTGCGAATGATCGCGTCAGCCGGGAGCTGATCGCCCTGACGGAAGACCACCAGATCGCCGAGCACGAGCGCGTCCGGCGGACATTCCTGTTCCACGCCGTCGCGGAGCGGGTGCGCGTTGTGGACCTGCAGCAGTCGAAGCTGCCGGAGCATCTTCCTGGCGCGGAGCTCCTGCACGGTCCCGATCAGCGTATTCGAGAACACAACGCCCAAAAAGAGCATGTTGCGCCACGAGCCGACCAGCGCCAGGCAGACAGCCAGCGCGAAATTCAGCAGATTGAACGGCGTAAACAGGTTTGCGGCGACAATCTGTCCGACGGATTTCCCGGGCTCCTCGGTCTGCTGGTTGCCAAGACCGGACGCGAGCCGCCTGGCAGCTTCCTTCACGGACAGCCCGCCGTCCGGCGTCTGAACAAAGTCTTCCGGAAGTCCGGACGGAATCACAAGTTCCCGCGCCGGGATCCCGGCGGATTTGTCTTTCTCTGTCATAGGCGCACCTTCCATCGCATGCTTGTTTCATGCTGATCAGCCGCTTCGTGCCGGATTGCCTGGATCTGTTCGAAACACGACGCGTCTGGATCTTTTTCCTTATCATATCGCAAATGTCGGGCAATTGCAACTGCTTTCCCCGTCTGCTTCGCCGGCACGCCTTCAAATTATATCTCGGTCGGCGACTTGTACTTCTCCGAAAATGGGGCTATAATATAGTCAGAAGCAAAAACGAAGGAGGCAAAACGCATGAAGAAAGTTCTGATCATCGGCGGCGTGGCGGGCGGAGCCAGCTGCGCGGCCAGACTCCGCAGGCTTGACGAGACCGCACAGATTATCCTCATCGAGCGCGGCCCCTATATTTCCTATGCCAACTGCGGCCTGCCCTACCATGTGGGCGGGACCATCGCTTCCCGGAATGCCCTGCTTGTCACCCCGGAAGCCGTCATGCGCAATCGATTCCGCGTGGATGTCCGCACGAACAACGAGGCAATCGCCATCCACCGCAATGCGAAGACCGTGACGATCCGCAAAACCGAGACCGGCGAGACCTATGACGAATCCTATGACGTGCTCGTTCTGTCCACCGGCTCGTCCCCGCTGCGCCCGCGCATTCCGGGCATCGACCATCCGATGGTCCGCACGCTCTGGACGGTGCCGGACGCCGATGAGCTCAAAAAGCTTGCCGTGGCAGGGAAGACCGCGGCTGTCATCGGCGGCGGCTTTATCGGCCTGGAGATCGCGGAAAACCTGCGTGAAGCTGGCCTGAACGTCGCTCTGTGTGAAGCCCTGGATCAGGTCATGGCGCCGATGGACTATGAGCTGGCGCAGCTGCTGCACAACGAGCTGCGCGAGAACGGTGTCGAGCTGCATCTTGGCGACGGCGTCGCGTCCTTTGCCGATCACGACGGCGCGGTCACCGTGAAGCTTGCAAGCGGGAAAGAGGTGCTGGCGGACTTTGTGGTCCTGTCCATCGGCGTCCGCGCGAACAGCGCGCTCGCAAAGGACTGCGGTCTGGAGACGAACCAGAAGGGCGGCGTCGTTGTGGACGATCATCTGCGGACTGCCGACCCGAGTATCTACGCAGTCGGCGATGTGATCGAGGTCGCCGACCCGATCTTCGGCGGCAGAACCATGGCGGCCCTTGCCGGCCCTGCGAACAAGCAGGGCAGAATCGCTGCCGACAACATCATGGGTTATGAGGAATCCTACAAGGGAACGCTGGGCACGGCAGTCGTCAAGATCTTCAGCCGCACCGCTGCCTTTACCGGCGCGAATGAAAAGACGCTGATTGCCCGCGGCATGGTCCGCGGAGTCGACTACGAGCGCCTGTTCATCACCCAGAACCATCATGCGGGCTACTATCCCGGCGCGAAGCAGATGCGTCTGAAGCTGCTGTTTTCCTGCGACGGGAAGAAGATCTTCGGCGCGCAGATCGTCGGCAGCGACGGCGTTGACAAGCGGATCGATACGATCGCGACTGCGATCCGCCTCGGGGCCGGCCCGGTCGACCTGAAGGACCTCGAGCTGGCCTATGCGCCGCCCTATTCCTCGGCGAAGGATCCGGTCAACATGGCGGGATTCGTGGCGGAGAATATCCTGCGCGGCCTCGGCCGGCAGGCGGACTGGAATGAACCGGAGACCGATCCGGAGGCAGTTCTGCTCGACGTCCGGGAAGAGGCGGAGGTCCAGGCCTATGCCATTCCCCGCGCCAAAAACATTCCGCTCAGCCAGCTCCGCGATCGCCTGAGCGAGCTGGACAAATCCCGTAAAACGATCGTCTTCTGCGCGATTGGCGTCCGCGCCTGGAACGCCGCGCGCATCCTGAGCAACAACGGCTTCGAGCACGTCAAGGTCTATCCCGGCGGCGCGCGCTTCTACCGTGATACGCACGAGACGGCGGAGCAGGATCCGGCGCCCAAGGCCGCCGAGCCGGCCCAGTCTGACGCGCAGGCCTCGTCGCCGCGCAAAACGGTTCAGCTGAACTGCTCCGGCCTTCAGTGCCCCGGCCCGATCCTGGAGGTTTTCCAGCAGATCCAGAAGCTGAATGACGGCGAACAGCTGGAGGTTACCGCTTCCGATCCCGGCTTTGCAAAGGACATCGTGTCCTGGTGCCGCCGCACCGGAAACACCCTTGTCTCCAATGAAACTGTCCGCGGCAGCTATGTTGCAGTTGTGCAAAAGGGGAGTGCGGCGCCGGTTCCGAAGCAGAGCGCCCAGCCGGCGTGCCAGCCGCAGGGCAAGACGATCATCGTCTTCGACGGAGATATGGACAAGGTGATGGCAAGCTTTATCATCGCCAACGGCGCGCTGGCCATGGGCCGTCCGGTTACAATGTTCTTCACCTTCTGGGGCCTTGCCGCCCTGCGCAAGCCACAGAAGCAGCAGGTTTCCAAGAGCCCGATGGAGAAGATGTTCGGTGCCTTGCTGCCGCGCGGGATGAACAAGCTCGGCCTGTCCAAGATGAACATGGGCGGCATGGGCGCGGCCATGATGAAGAAAATCATGAAGGACAAAAACGTGGACTCGGTTGAAACGCTCGTCAAGAAAGCCATGGAAAACGGTGTGCGGATCATCGCCTGCTCCATGAGCATGGACGTCATGGGCATCAAGCCCGAGGAGCTGATCGACGGCGTGGAGATCGGCGGCGTCGGCATCTACCTCGGCGACGCGGAAGAATCCAACGTCAACCTGTTTATCTGAGAAAAACCGGCCCGCGGGAGCCAGAACGCGGGCCGCGCAGAACCAAACGGAGCCCTCGCTGCCTCCTGCTCAGAGCGGGAAGCGGCAGGAGCTCCGTTTCTTTCTCCGGAGAGCTCCCGGAGCCCGGCTCCGGCGGTTTGCAGGACGCTGCCCGGGCCATAGCCAGTCAACCCGGCGAATCCTGATTTTTTTTTGCAAACTATTTACGAAACGCCGAAAATCTGTTATAATACAACATCACGTGAGTGTTTTATGAACAATCGGGTTATGTTTTCAAAATGAAGGAGAAACTGGTATGCGTATGCGGAAACGGAATCATTTGGAACCGCGGATGGAGGCCTGCAGCACAGTCTGGATTCAGGATCCGGTCTCGCACAGGGGCAACTGGCGTGCGCTGATGCCGGGTGCAAAGGAACTCCACCTGGAAATCGGCTGCGGAAAAGGCAAATTTGCCGCTGAGATGGCAGCCCAGAATCCGGACGTTCTGTTTCTGGGCATTGAGCGCGTGCGCGAAGCTCTGGTGCTCGCGATGGAAAAGGCTGTGCGCCAGCAGCTTCCGAATCTCTTCTTCTTGTCCGTCGACGCCGCGGAGCTCGATGCGCTCTTTGCGCCGGGCGAGGCGGACCGCATCTATCTCAACTTCTCCGATCCCTGGCCTCGCAGCAAAAATGCAAAGCGCCGCCTGACCTATCACACGTTTCTGGAAAAATACCGACTGGTGCTGAAACCGGAGGGAGAGATCCACTTCAAGACGGACAACGCAAAGCTGTTTGCCTGGTCTTTGGAGGAGTTCGCGCAGTACGGCTACCCGGTGAAAAATGTTACGGATGACCTGCACGCGAACGGCGAGGTCGGGATCATGACGGAATATGAGGAACGGTTTGTCGCGCTCGGTACCCCGATCCACCGTTGTGAGATCCAAATGCCAAAAGGGGGAGACGGCGCATGACCACAAAAATCATTCTTGCGGATGACGAAGAACGGTGGCGTATGGTCGTTCGGGATTTCCTGCGCGGGCAGGGCTTCGAGGTGCTGGAGGCCGGTAACGGCCTCCGGGCGGTCGAACTCCTCCGGGAGCATCCGGACGTTGCCCTCGTGGTTCTCGACGTCATGATGCCTGAGATGGATGGAATCCGGGCTTGTGCCGAGATCCGCAGTTTTTCCCGTGTTCCGGTCATGATGGTGACCGCACGCGAGGATGAGGAGACCGAGATCTACGGCGTCCGCAGCGGCGCGGATATGTATATCTCCAAACCAATCAAGATGCGGGCGTTTGTTGAAAGGATCCGCTCCTTGCTTCGTCGGGATGGCGCGCATGAGACCATAGACCTCGGCCCGATCAAGATCGAGCCGGATTCCGGCCTCGTCCTGACAGACGGCGCCCCTGCCCAGCTCACGCCGATGGAGTACAAGCTTCTGCTCTACCTGGCTCGTACGCCGAACGTTGTCAAAACCCGTGAAGAGATCCTCCACGCGGTTTGGAATACGGACTTCTACGGAGACGGCAGAAGCGTGGATACCCACATAAAAAACCTGCGCATCAAGCTCGGACGCTGCGAGAACCTTGTCAAGACGGTTCGCGGCAGGGGCTATATGATCACGAACCAGCAATGAAGCAGAAGAAATTCCGCCCGAGCCTCTGGGCACTGATCGGTTTTTACTCGACGCTTGTTATGGTCCTTCTGATCGGCGCAATTTTCCTGGTGTTTCGCCGTGTCGTCCAGGTCCGCTATGTGGAGTGCATGGAAGAACAGATGCACACTTCTCTGGCAGAGCTGAAGGCATCCAACTTCAATCGGGCTGCAGCGAGCCGCATCGAAGACAGAGGCATCAACGTGGTGATCTACCGCGGCAATTCCGGCAAGGCCTATTATCGCAGCACGCTCGGCCCGATGTTTTATCTGCCGAGCTTTCAGCAGAGCGATACCTCTGCCGTCGAAAACTCCGCAAGCTACTATGACTTTATCTATCTTTCGGATCTTGTGCGCAGCCATCTGGGCGGCAAATCCGGAAGCGTGTCCATTACGGAAAAGAATGAAGCCACGGGCGCCGATCTGACGGATCATCGCATGCTGTATCTGATCGGCAGGGAAGGCTCCTGTATTTACGGCCTGTCCATGCCTCTTGCAAATGCGAATCTTGCCATCTCGATGGCGGTCGACTATGCCGCCGTCATCTGGTCGGTCGGTCTTGCGCTCAGTCTGGTTGTCATCTTCATTGCCAGCCGGTACTTCCGAAGGTCCAATCAGGTTCTGGTTCGAATTACCAACCAGGTTTCCAATCTCAACTTCGCCGAACGCTGCAAGCCGGGGCGCACGGCGGAGATATACGAGCTCAGTCAGAGTATCAACAAAATGTCTGACCACCTGCAAGCAGACATTATGGAGCTGAAGCAAACCAACGAAAGGCTCGAAGAGGAGCTCGACAAGCGCATCCAGCAGCGGAGAATCAATTCCGAGCTTGTTGCCAATATCTCCCACGACCTCAAGACGCCGATCGCTGTCATCAGCGGCTGCGCAGAGGGGCTTAAGGAGGGCGTAGCGGCGACGGAAAAGCAGAGAGAAACCTATCTGGAAACCATCATCAGCGAGAGCGAGCATATGGCGCAGATTATCTCCAAGCTGACGACGCTGATCCGTGCTGAAAACAAAAGCGTGCCGCTGACGCCGAAGAATTTTGACCTCTCTGTGCTGCTCGACGAAGCGCTGTCCGCCTATCTGCCGGAAGCCGAGAAGAACGGCGTGACGGTCATAACAGACTATGCCGACAGCATTCCGGTGCACGCCGACCGCGAGAGCATCCGGCAATGCCTGCATCAATATCTGCAGAACGCGCGCAATTACGTGGACGAGAATAAGCGAATCCGCGTCCGGGCTGCGCAGGAGGGCGATATGATCCGCGTCTCGGTGATGAACTCGTCCGCAAGGATCCCGGAATCTGAAATTCCGATGCTCTGGGACAAACTCTACCGCGGCGACAATGCGCGCTCCCGCGTTGCCGGACGGGCAGGCGTCGGCCTTGCCATCGTCAAAAGCTATCTCGACCGTCAGGGCCTGGGCTACGGCTTCCAGAATCTTGACGCAGAGGTCGGCTTCTGGTTTACGGTGCCCGTTGCCGCGCAGGCGGAAACTGCCAAATCCGATCGGTAGCAGTTGACGCCGACTTTGGATGCCCCGCAGAGATTTGTGGGAACCAAACCTGCATTCAAAACGTCGTAGTATTCGGAATCGCTGCGAAACTCTCCGCAGATCTGCGAGACGTCTCAGATTCAAACCTGCAATCATCCATTGCGGTTTGCGCAGCGTGTTTCTGCGAATGACTGAAAATAACATCCCGCGATTCGGATGATTCCGAATCATATCCAGTACCAAGGAGGTGCATGCATGGCTGCAACTGTCAATGCTGCGGGAGGAAGATTTACCGCAGCGCCGAAGCGCCGCAGGCCAGGCACACGGAGGAAGCTTTCTCCATCGATGCAATGGCTGCTTTCCTTCCTTCTGATGATCGTGATTTTTGCGACCTACTTCGTTCTCTGCCTGCTGCTGACGCCCTATAATCTGTTTTCCATGACGTTGACGGCACGAAAGGTCATCCTGGCAATTCTGGTGATCCTGCTTGTCGGGCTGACAACGGTTTTGTGCATATTCGGAGATTGGAAACGTCCGCTGATTGCATTTCTGATCTGCCTGATGCTCTATATTCCGGCCAACTTCTCGAAGATTCCGGAAATCGAGTATTACCGCAATCTCTGGACGCAGACTGCTTATTCCACAATGAGCCATCAGGGCCTGATGCATCTGTTCCTGCCCTGGGTAACGGGGCAACAGGTTCGGCGCGTCGAGGCGGCAAAGATGGCGCAGATCGGCGTCAATTCCAACGGTGAATTCCTCGAGAATCAGGGCGATGCATGGCTGACAGACCCGGAGGCCAACGCGGAGCTGCTCGAAGAGATCGAAGTCTATGATCCCGGCTTTGCGGCGCTGCCTGCGGATCAGAAGGCATTCTATACGCTGTTTTATGAGCTTGACCGCGCCTCTACGGAGGAATACCTGGCAAACAATCCCGCGGCGCTGAAGAACGGATATGAGCATATTCTGATCAATCACTCCGCACTTGGCGACGGCGGCACAAGCATCCGCACCAGACTTGGCGAGAAAGTGCTCGCCATCGACACGGACAACAAAATCCTGATTGTCGAGCTGTCCGCCTATGACCCCCGAAACGGCAGCAGATCACGCGGCGTGCTGGCTGTGGCGAAGGATCCCTCCAAGCTGCATCTTTTCCCGGCGACGACCCTTCCTTCCATGGGTCAGGTTGCCGGCAGGATCGCCCAGAACAATGGCGGCGTGCTGGCAATGACAGGCTCCGGCTTCATTGACGAGGGCGGCGTCGGCTTGGGCGGCGAAATCGCCGGATTTGCCATGTGCGGCGGAAAAACCTACGGTTCGCACTACAGCTGGGGCTATAAGCGCATGGAGCTGCACGAAAACAACTGGTTCTATATCGAAGACGCGCCGACCTCCTGCAGCCCCGGTACGACGGACGCAATGGAATTCCAGCCCAGTCTGGTCGTCAACGGAAAGAAGCAGAACGTCGGCGACTGGATCAGCGTCAATCCCCGTGCCTGCATCGGCCAGTCCAAGCGCGGCGAGATCCTGATGCTGTGCATCGAGGGCCGCCGGAAGGATTCTCCGGGCTGCTCGCTCGAGGTTTGCACGGACATTCTGCTCAGCCACAGCGCGATTACCGCCATGAACTGCGACGGCGGAACAACTGCGATCCTGTGGTTCCGCGGCAATCCGATCATTCGCTGCTCCAACTCTGCAATCCCGCAGGGACGCTATCTGCCAAACGCCTGGGTCATCGTCGGAAACTGATCCGGCGCATGGCCGCACAATGCCCTGCCTGTGTAAATTTGCCGCGCAACCGGAGGAAAATCCGGCTGCGCGGTTTTTGCCAAACGGCAGATCAGTGACACGGCTCGACAGAAGCCTTGCCTGGCAGATATTTTTCCTGTTGCAGGTTTTTCGGATTTATGATAACATAGATGCACATTTGATCATATACAGGGGTTCGCCCCGGAGGATTTGATATGAAACACTGCTCTGCCGCCCGTCCTGAAGCGGCGCGGCGCAAGCGCGCTCCTTCTGTATGAGCCGCAAATGGATGCGGCTGGATAATGCCGCGCTGATTTTTCCGGCCATCCGCCAGCGCCGCTGGGTCAACGTCTTTCGCGTTTCGGCAATGCTGAGGTACGAGATTGACCCTGAAGTGCTGCAGCAGGCTGTCGATGCGCTGAAACCGCGCTTTCCGTCGATGTATGTCCGCCTTCGAACCGGAATGTTCTGGTACTATCTGGAGGAGATCGCAGACGCCCCGAAGGTACGAGAGGACTATGCCTATCCGTTGACGTTGATGCAGGAGAAGGAGCTCCGAACCTGCTGCCTGCGCACGATGTATTTCCAGAACCGGATCGCAGTGGAGTTTTTCCACTCTCTGACCGACGGCAACGGCGGCATGGTTTATCTCAAGACCCTGACTGCCCGCTACCTGAGTCTGAAATACGGCGTGGAGATCCCGGCGGAAGACGGGGTGCTCGACTGGCGTGCAGATCCAAAGCCGGAGGAGTTGGAGGACAGCTTTCAGAAAAACGCCAACCGCTATATTCTGAACGATCGCGAGCCGGACGCTCTGCGCCTGCGCGGAACCTACGAGCCGAATTTCCTTCATCTGGTCACCGGCATCATCAGATCGGAAGACCTGCTTGCCGCGGCGCATGCCCACGGCGCAACTGTAACGGTCTTTCTTTCTGCTGTCCTCTGCGAGTCCATTCTTGCCTATCAGGCGCAGACGACACGCCCATCGCGCCGCAAGCCGGTCAAGATCACCGTGCCCATCAACCTCCGCAAGCTCTATGGGAGCAGCACCCTTCGCAATTTCATTCTGACGCTGAACCTCGGCGTAGATCCGAAAATGGGGGCCTGGACCCTCGATGAGCTCTGCCGGGTGATTGCAGCCCAGCTTGCCGCCGAAGGCACGCCGCAGCAGATGTCCGGCAGGATCGCGGCGAACGTCACACCCCAGCAGATCCTTGCCCTGCGCATGGCGCCTCTCATGCTGAAAAACCTCGTGATGCGCATCGTTTACGCCAGGCGCGGCGAGAGCAAGGGCTGCATCAACCTGTCCAATCTCGGCGTCCTGCACATGCCAGCCCAGATGGCGGCCTATGTGAAGAGAATGGACTTTATCATCGGCACGCAGCGCAGCTACCCGAACAACTGCTCCATTGTGAGCTGGGAGGGTACGACCTGCATCAACATGATCCGCAATATCCGGGAACCGGAGCTGGAACGCCGCTTTTTCTCCAGGCTGGTCGAGCTGGGGATCCCGGTCCGAATTGAAAGCAACGATCCGAGGTAACTGCCATATGTACTGTGTCAAATGCGGCGTCCGCCTGAATGAGGACGTCCGTCAGTGCCCCCTGTGCGCAACGCCGGTCTGGAATCCGGATACGCCGGGACAGCCCGAGCCCGCCTGGTCTGACCGTTTCCCTGCGCCGCCGAAGAACATCCGCTATCCGATTCTGGCGTTTATCACCATTCTGCTCCTCGCGGTCTGCCTGTCCACAATGATTTTCTGCCTCACGCAGCTTGGTGGCGTCCGCTGGTCCGGATATGTGATGTTGGGCTGCGCGCTGGTCTATTTTTCCATGATTTTCCCATTCTGGTTTGAGAAACGTTATCCGCTGATCTTCGTCCCGCTTTTCTTTGCGCTGACCTGCGGCTACCTGCTTTATATCTGCCTGTATAACCGCGGCCATTGGTTTTTGCCCTTTGCATTTCCGGTTGTGATGATCACCGGCGCGATTGCAACGATCGGCGTCGCACTGTTCCGTTTTGGCAAACGTGCGAGACTGCTGAAGGCCGGAGCCCTCTTGATTGTGATCGGCTGCAGTACCATGTTGATTGAATTTTTCCAGCATATCACCTTTGATACCCCGATGTTCACCTGGTCGCTTTATTCCACAAGCGCATTTTTTCTGATGGGGCTGTTTCTGCTCCTCTCAGGTCTGATTCCGCCCTGGCGCGAATATCTGGAGCGGACCTTCTTCCTTTAATCTGCCGCGGCCCATCCCACTGCTTGAACCGCCTGCTTCCCGACTCCGGAAGCGGGCGGTTTTCTGCTGTGCGCTGAACCGTATTGGGACGGGCGGAAAAATGAATCTTTTATGTGGTTTATGTACTTTACGTTTGCTTTTTGCAGTCGGATATGGTTAAATAAAAAAATTGAGATTATTCTCGTATATTTAGCAAAAAGGAGACACTCAGATGACAAAATCCAAAACCCTCCGCCGGCTGCTCTGCCTGCTGCTGACGCTGACGATGGTTCTGTCGCTGGCTGTTCCCGTTGTTTCTGCGGAGAACGAGCCGGAGCAGATCAAGACGGCGTCCGAACAGCAGCAGATGCCTGCACAGAACGAATCGACGTTTGTCGAACAGGATCCCCATTCGCTCGATGAGATCGTGCGCGTGACCATTGAGCTCGAAGGCACCCCCACGCTCGACGCAGGCTATCCCATGGAGAGGATTGCCGAAAACCGGTCCGCAGTCAATTATCGCGCCGGCCTTCGCGCAAATCAGGACGCGATGACCGCCAGGATCGAAAAGACGATCGGCTCCGAGCTCGACGTCAAGTGGAACATCACCCTGGCGATGAATGCGATTTCCGCCAACGTCCGCTACGGCGACATTCCCGCCATCAAGGCCATCACCGGCGTCAAGGACGTCTTCCTGGAGAACCAGTACGAGGCGCCGAAGGACGTGGAGGAAGGCGACCATCCCAACACAGCCAACACCTCCACCTACATGGTCGGCGCGGCTGACACCTGGGCCGAGGGCTACACCGGCGCGGGCTCTCGCATTGCCATCATCGACACCGGTCTGGACACCACCCACCAGTCCGTGGACGCAGACGCCTTCAACTATGCGATCCAGCAGACCGGCAAAACTGTCAGCCTCTTTACCTCTTCGGATCTGAGTGCTATCAAGAGCCAGCTCAACGGCTCCAGCGCGACTTACGTCTCTGCCAAGATCCCGTTCGGTTACAACTACGTGGATGAGAACACCACCATCGATCACTTGAGTGACACCAACGGCGAGCACGGCTCCCATGTGGCCGGCATCGCGGCGGCAAACCGTTACATCAAGAGCGGCAGCTCCTACGTGGATGCGGCTTCCACGGTTCACGCCGTCGGCATGGCTCCGGACGCCCAGCTCTTCATCATGAAGGTCTTCGGCGCCGCGGGCGGAGCCTATGACTCTGACTACATGGTCGCCATTGAGGACGCCATTGTTCTTGGCTGTGACGCCGTGAACCTGTCCCTGGGCAGCTCGGTGCAGGGCTTTGCTTACTCCACCAGTTACCAGGCGACGATGAACAAGATTGCCAATTCCAGCTCCAACACCAAGACTGTCGTCTCCATCTCCGCGGGCAACGCGTACGACTTTGCCTACATGCTGTCGAGCGACGAAAAGGAGCTCTACATCGACGACGTCTACATGCATACCGGCGGCAGCCCAGGCTCGTACGTCAACTCCCTCTGCGTGGCCGCTGCTGAGAACACCGGCGTGGTCGGCGCCCCGCTGACCTTCAACGGCAATCAAACAGTCTTCTACACCGAGACCGATTCCACCGGCGCCAAGATGAAGACGGTGGCCGGCTCCTACAGCTACGTCTACATCGACGCCCCCGGCAATGCCAGCGATTACAGCACGGTCAACTCCTCCACCAGCCTGTCCGGCAAGGTGGTCCTCTGCAACCGCGGCGACATCTCCTTCTATGAGAAGGGCAACAACCTGACCTCCTACAGGCCCAAGGCTCTGCTCGTGGCGAACAACGTGGACGGCTCCATCAACATGGCCCTGGATTCCTACACCGGGACCTTCCCGATGG
Source organism: Oscillospiraceae bacterium (assembly GCA_017425545.1). Lineage (GTDB taxonomy): Bacteria > Bacillota > Clostridia > Oscillospirales > Oscillospiraceae > JAFRPC01. Next base: position 50,052 of record JAFPFL010000040.1, read on the forward strand.
TTGCCATCACCCTGGCCGACGCCAATACCATCAAGGCCAATTCAGAAGCCCACACCGCCGGCTCCATCACCTATTACACCGGCACGGTGGTCGTGAGCGGAACCGACGTCTCCACCCAGCTTACCGACAACCCCGAGATGACCGCCTTCTCCTCCTGGGGCGTGCCCGGCTCCCTGCTGATGAAGCCCGAGATCACGGCGCCCGGCGGTGACATCTACTCCATCTTCGGAACCAACAAGACCTCCAGCGGCACAACCGGAGGTTCTGACCAGTATGAGCTGATGTCCGGCACCTCCATGGCGGCGCCCCACGTCACCGGCCTGACCGGCACCCTCGGTCAGTACATCCGCGAGAAGAACCTCTCGGTCTCCGGCCGCACCACCCGCCAGCTCGCTCAGTCCCTGCTGATGTCCACGGCCGTGCCCATGCACATCGGATCCAAGACCGGCCCCTACTATCCCGTCATTCAGGTCGGCGCCGGCCTAATCAACGTGCATCAGGCGGTCCACGCCTCCTCCGCGATCTTCATGAAGGCGGACGCTACCATGTCATACGCCGACGGCAAGGTCAAGGCCGAGCTGGGCGATCTGCCCGACAAGCAGGGTGCCTGGACCTATTCCTTTGAAATCAACAACATGGCCTCCAAAGCCCAGACTTATGAACTGCGTACCGATCTCTTTACTCAGGACCGCGACACCTCCGGCACATACCCGATGATGTCCCGTTCCACCACGCCGCTCGACTGGCCCGTGACCTACAAGGTCGACGGCGCGAGCACAACGTCTGTCACAGTTCCGGCCGGAGGCAGCAAGACCGTCTCCGTGACGATTACGGTCCCGACCGACAACTCCGCTTTTGACGAGCTCTATCCCTCCGGCGCCTACCTCGAGGGCTATACCTTTGTCAAGTCTTCCACCACCAGCTCCGACGGCGAGCTGCTCGACGTGGAGCACTCCATCCCGATCCTGGGCTTCTACGGCTCCTGGACCGATCCCTCCATGTTTGACAACATGTCCTACGTGGACAATCACATCTACGGCGAGACCCGCACCCCCTATTCCGGCGTCACCGACACCAACTACATGACCTACAAGCGCGGCAGCACCACCAACTACGTCACCGGCAACCCCTACACTGCCGAGCAGCCCTTCCCCTATGAGAAGCTGGCACTCCGCTCTACCGACACGATTTACCAGATCAAGTACAACCTGGTTCGCGCTGCCGGCACCACCGGATTTGCGGTCAGCCTCCTGGATGACGGCGATCAGGTGACCGCGGTCAAGAGCGCTTCCGTCTCCTCCACCAACGTCACCGGCATGTACTACAGCCAGTCCTCCTCCGCCTGGCAGGGGACCTCTTCCAGCACCTATTCTGCCAACAAGACGGTCTCCACCTACGGCTCCGAGGGCGACCACATCCGCGTAGGTTTCTACGCCATCCCCGAGTACAACGCCATGAAGGTCAACTCCGACCTGACCTCCAACACCGCGGGCTACCTGACCTCCTCCACCTTTGAGACCGTTCTGAAGCAGAACGTCCTGGGCCGCGGCGCCATGGTTGGCTATGATTTCTTTATCGACAACACAGCCCCCGAGATCCTCTCCGCTGTCACCAACGGCAGCAGCGTCACCGTGACTGTCCAGGATAACTGCTACGTGGCCTGGCTGGCAATTGTCAGCAATGCGGGCACTACTACCTACGCCTCCGCGGTTCCTAACCAGACCGCCAAGGGTGAGGCCGTAACCTGCACCTTCGATATTTCCTCTCTGAACCTGGCCATCGGCAGCTACAAGGTCCTGGCTGGTGACTACGCCTCCAATGAGACCACCGTCGCCCCCACCGAGAACCTGTACGACATCATTGCCGAGTCCAACAATACCGCCTGGGGCACCGTCTCCGTCACTGGCAACGTCATCACTGCTGTCCCGACCGAAGGCTACTATGCCGCCGGTTATGAGGTTCTCAGCGGCACTGCCTCTGTGGCCCAGAACGGCAACTACTTTACCGTCAACGCCTCCAGCGACTGCACCATCCGCATCAACTTCGCGGCCAAGCAGCCTATCACCGTAACCTACGTTTCCAGCGGCACCGTCATGAGCACCGCTGCCAGCTACTCCGCCGACGACGTGGTTCTGCCCACCGCTGCCACCGAGTACGACGGCTGGACCTTCGTCGGCTGGTCCGGCGAGACCATTGCCGAGACTGCAGAGGTCCCGACCTTCTACGCCCCCGGCGCCACCGTCAACCCGCTGAGCGACGCCACCTACTACGCGGTCTATACCCGGATCGAGGGCAACGCGGGCAATCTCTACCGCCTGCTTACCGCGATGCCCGATCCCGTGGAGGGCAACTACCTGATCTCCTCCGGCAAGACCACCTCCAGCTACCTGATGAACACCCTGGACGCTGGCACGAACTACTACCGCAACTCCGCCGGCGCTTCCACCTTCACCGCTCTCGGCGCAACCATTGAGGACAACGTAGCCTACAACGTCCCAACCGCCAATGTCTTCCACATTTCTCCGAGCACCGACAGCGGCTACTACTTCATCAACTCCGTCTCCAACAACACCTACGTGGCCGACTCCTCCAACGGTCTGACCTCCAACGACGGCACCTCCAGCGTATCCCTCCGGAGCTGGAGCATGACTCTGAGCGGCTCCGCATTCGTCATGGCCACGGAGCAGTACAGCACCTATTCGATCGCCCTGAATACCACCTACAACGCATTTGATACTATCCGCAACAGCACCGGCGTCTACCTCTGGGCAGAAGAGCCTGCTGGCACCACCTACTACTCCACCACCCCTGTGGACGCGGAGCATGAGCACGTTCTGGAGCACCACGCGGCCGCGGCTGCCACCTGCGGCGCGGACGGCAATACCGAGTACTGGACCTGCACGGTCTGCGGCAAGTGCTTCTCCGATGCCAACGGCGAGACTGAGATCACCCTGGCCGACACTGTGATCCCTGCCACCGGCGAGCATACCTGGGGCCAGTGGTTCACCAACAACAACGGCACCCATACCCGTGTCTGCTCCGTCTGCGGCGCGTCCGAGACGGTCGACTGCACCTACACCGATACGGTCGTGGCTCCCACGCCCATCGATCAGGGCTACACCAAGCACACCTGCTCTGTCTGCGGCTACAGCTACAAGGACAACTACGTGGATCCCACCGGTTACGATTTCACTGTGACCTTTACGGTCCCGTCCGGCGTGACCCCCGTTGCCGCCATGCTGATCAACAACGTCTCCGGCGCGACCCTGCCCACAGCTGAAGCCCCCGACGGCTACGCCTTCCTGGGCTGGGTCCTTGAGGACTACAACAACGTCACCGAGCAGCCCGCCGCCATCCTGACCGGCCTCTACAAGCCCACTGCTGATGTCACCCTCAAGGCCCTCTACACCTACATCGACGGCGGAACCGGCGACAAGGTCTACGAGCTGGTTTCCACGGCACCGACCGACTGGTCCGGCAATTACGCCATCACCTACCAGATCACCACGTCCCTGATCGCGCTGACCGGCGTAACGCCGAGCTCCAACGGCGCGCAGATCGAAAACACCGGCAATGCCACAGTTTATGCCTCCACGGGCATGACTCTGGACGGCACCACGCTGTCGAACGTCGCGGACGCCTACGTCTTCGTCGTGGAGAAGCAGGGTGACTACTACTCCATCAAGAGCAAAGCGACTGGTGCCTACCTGGGACTGAACTCCAGTTCCGATCTCTCCGGCTATACCACCTATGACTCTGAATTGTGCAATTGGACGCCTGGCACCCAGGCCAACTGCAGCTCCGCGACCAGCGCGAAATCCACAAGCTATCCCTACCTGAGTTATTCCACCTATTATTCCTACTTCTGGACAGGCGGCAGCAGCGCCATCAACACCGGCGGCCCGGCTCTCAACATCCGCTGGTGGAAGGAAGCCCAGCTTGGCACCTCGTACTACACCACGATCATTGGCGAGGCCGAAATCCATACGCCGATCTTCCATGCGGCGGTTGACGCCACCTGCACGGAGAACGGCACCGTGGCGTATTACACCTGCGCCGAATGCGCAGAAGGCGATGTCCACTATGGCAAGTTCTACAGCGACGAAGCGCTGACGAACGAGATCACGGATATCACGGTTCCCGCCGCCGGCCATACGCCCGGCGATTCCGTCATCGAGAATATGACTCCCGCGACCTGCACCGCGGCTGGCAGCTATGACACTGCCGTTTACTGCACCGTCTGCGGCGCCGAGCTGAGCCGTGAGCATACCATCGTTCCCGCCACCGGCCACACCGCCGCTGCTGCGGTCAAGGAGAACGAGGCCGCTGCCACCTGCACCGCTGCGGGCGGTTACGACATGGTCGTCTACTGCTCCGTCTGCGGCGCCGAGCTGAGCCGTGAGCATACTACTGTGGACGCCCTGGGCCACAACCCCGGCACGCCCGTCGAAGAAAACCGCGTCGAGCCCACCGAAACTGCTGAGGGCGGCTACGACACCGTGGTCTACTGCACCCGCTGCAACGCGGAGCTGAGCCGCGAGCACACC
>JAFPFL010000041.1 GCA_017425545.1 Oscillospiraceae bacterium
CCTTCATCTCCTTCACCTACATCGCCGGCTTCTCGCTGGCGACCATGGTCCCGTCTCTGGCAAACTTCTTCCAGAGCGGCAAGATCAACGCCATCCTCGAGCCCATCGCCGCCACCAAGGGCGTCTCTCTGAAAGAGTTCATGGTCATGCTGCAGGGCACGACGGAAGCGCCCGTCAAGTTTGCCGAAGCGAAGGCAATCCTCGGCGATGACGTGATCAGGCAGATCACCGTCATCCAGGGTCAGGCCATGCAGCTTGCCATCGGCATCATGGCCGCCATCGCCTGCATTGCCCTGCTCGTGCCCGCCTTCGGCATCAAGGAGCGCGACTACATCGACTCCAAGCCCGCGAAGACCCGCGCCTTCTCCTCCCTGCTCAAGACCTTCAAGAACGGTCAGTTCCGCCGCTTTGTCTACGCCGACGTGATCTACTTCTTCGCCGTCACCCTGTTCCAGACCGGCCTGGCAGACTTTGAGACCCGACTGATGGGCATTCCGTCGACCAACACCTTCGTGCTGACCGTCCTGATGACGGTGATCAGTCTGGTGCTCTACCCCGTGGTCAACAAGCTCGCTCCGAAGACCGGCAAGAAGAAGCTCATCATCACCGGCTTCTTCGCCTATGCCGCGGTCTTCTTCCTGACCTTCCTCTGCGGCAAGGGCTTCATCTGGGGCGTCATCATCGCCGGCGCTGCCGGCATCCCGATGGCCATCCTCGGCATCCTGCCGCAGGCCTGCGTGGCCGACGTCTCCGAGCTCTCCACCCTGGAGTCCGGCGAGGATCGCAGCGGCATGTTCTTCGCCGCCCGTACCTTCGCCATGAAGATGGGCCAGGCACTGTCCATGCTGATCTACACCTCGGTCACGGTCAAGCATCTGGTCAACGGCGAGAGGATCGTCGAGGCCGGCCAATACCGCACCGTCGCGCTCATCGCCACGGTCACCTGCCTGATCGGCGCCGTGCTGTTCTTCTTCTACAATGAGGCCGGCATCCTGGGCAAGATCAAGAAGCTCAAGGGTGAGGAAGCATGAAGCTCCTGAATCTGACAGTCCTGCCCGCCGGGCTGCAGCAGCAGGTCTGTGAAACGGACAGCCGCTATACCCTGACCCTCACCCCTGCCGGGGACGAGGCCGTCGAGCTGGAGGAGGTCTCCGCCGTCTACAGCTTCGACTTCACCCCGGAGGACGCCCTCTTCCTCAACGGCTACCAGAGCTGGACCTACAGCCCCGAGCGCAGCCGGAAGCAGTTCGACAAGGCGATGCAGTTCGTGCCCAGGGCGCTGGACCGGAAGTTCGGCTTCTCCCAGTACGGCGACGGCTACTTCGCCGACCCTGTCTACCGGAAGGACCTGCGCGCGGGCTATAAGAAGGGCTACTCCTACGCCTATGCCCGCCGCGGACAGCTCTATTATCTGTTCGCCTCCGTTGCCGAGCAGACCGGCTTCACCCGCATCGTCTTCAACACGGCCGACAACACCGTGACCTTCAAGAAGGACTGCCACCACCGCTTCCTGCAGCCGGGCGAGGCCTACACCGCCCTGGATCTGATCTTCTGCGAGGGCGGCGAGAACGTGGTCTTCGACGACTGGTTCCGCGCGATGGGCGTGCGCGCCCTGCCCGCCGAACCGAAGGTCGGCTACACGAGCTGGTACAACTGCTATCAGAACATCTCCGAGGAGCAGATCCTCCGCGATCTCGAGGGCATGCGCTCCCTGCCCCGGAAGCCCGACATCTTCCAGATCGACGACGGCTTCGAGCGCTTCGTCGGCGACTGGCTGGACGTGGACGGGAAGAAATTCCCGAACGGCGTCGCCCCGATCATCGAGAAAATCAGGGCCGAGGGCTATCAGGCCGGCATCTGGCTCGCGCCCTTCGTGGCCGAGCGCAGCTCCGCCCTCTTCCGCGAGCATCCCGACTGGTTCCAGTACCGCGACGGCCAGCCGGTCTTCACCGGCGCCAACTGGTCCGGCGGCCTGGCTCTGGATCCCTATAACGAGGAAGTCCGCGCCTATATCCGCCGGAGCATACAGCACTATAAGGATATGGGCGTCACGCTCTTCAAGCTGGACTTCCTCTATGCCGCCTGCATGACCTCCCGGCCCGACAAATGCCGCGGCGAGATCATGGCCGAAGCGATGGACTTCCTGCGCGAGGTCTGCGGCGACGCGGAGATCCTCGGCTGCGGCGTGCCGCTGGCCTCCGCCTTCGGCAAGGTGGAGTACTGCCGCATCGGGCCGGACATGAGCCTGGACTTCGACGACAAGTTCTTCATGCGGTTCTTCCACAACGAGCGGCCCTCCACGATGCACACCCAGCGCAACACGGTCTTCCGCCGCCAGCTCGACGGCCGCGCCTTCCGCAACGATCCCGACGTCTTCCTGCTCCGCGACGAGAACACGAGCCTGACCCCGGAGCAGAAGCACACGCTGGCTGTGGTCAACGCCCTGTTCGGCTCGGTGCTCTTCGCCTCGGACGACTTTTCGAAGTACGACGAGAAGAAGCGCCGTCTGTTTGAAGCGCTCTGCGGTCTGCAGAACGCGGAGCTCGTCTCGGTCGCGCCCGGCGCGCCCGGCAAGACCCAGCAGATCGTAGTCCAATACCGCGAAAACGGCGAGGACAAGACGATGCGGCTGACGGTGTAAGCGCAGCCGCGAAAGGCTGCGCACACAGCCGCGAAAGGCTGCGCACACAGCCGCGAAGATCCAAACGCAATCGCACAAACGAAACCCGCCCCCGCCTGGTTTTCAGGCGGGGGCTGTCGTTTTCGTGAAATGCAGTTTGCATTCCGAATTGCATGATATTCCGCCTGCGGCGGAGTGATATCCGCCCTGCAGGCGAGTGATATTCATTTTGCGCCCGTCGAGGACGCCGGCCCCCGCGATGCGAGCCTGTTCTCTGTTCCCTCCGCCCACGATTCCCCAAAAAAGTCCTTGCTTTTTCCCCGCGCTGTGCTATCATGGATTCGTTTGATTGAGATTCTCACGAAAAGCGGGGAAAAGCTCATGAAAAAAGGGGAAAACCGGGAAAAAACTCCCGGGATCCGCGTCTTTTCCCCGCGATTTGAGGCGAAAGCATGAAGAAATTCAGCAAAACCGAGCTCTTTGAGTCCGTTCCGGTGCCGCGCGCGCTCGCGTCGCTCGCGATCCCGACGATCATCAGCCAGCTCATCAACCTGATCTATAATATGGTCGACGCCATCTTCATCGGGCGCACCGGCAACTCCTTCATGGCGGCCGCCACGACCGTCACCCTGACCCTGACGATGATGAACGTCGCCTTCTCCAACCTCTTCGGCGTCGGCGGCGGCTCGCTGATCGCCCGGCTCATGGGCGTCCGCCGCGCCGACGACGCGCGGAAGGTCAGCGCCTACGCGATCCGCGGCTGCCTGATCCTGGCCGCCTGCTATTCCCTGCTGGTCGGCCTGCTGCTCACGCCGATCCTCCGCTTCCTCGGCGCCTCGCCCGCGACCCTGGGCTACGCCAGGCAGTACGCGATCATCGTGATCGTGATCGGCAGCCTGCCCGCCATTGTCTCGCTGACCCTCTCCCACCTGCTGCGCAACGCGGGCTGGTCCAGCCAGGCCAGCCTGGGTCTGAGCCTCGGCGGCGTGCTCAATATCGCCCTCGACCCGCTGTTCATGTTCGTGATCCTGCCGCGGGGTCAGGAGGTCACCGGCGCCGCGCTCGCGACCCTGATCTCGAACCTCGTCTCCGTCAGCTACCTGATCCTCGCCTTTCGCAAGGCCCAGAAGACCGCCCCCCTGAGTCTCGACCTGCGCAAGGCCCGGGGTCTCGACCGCGGCCACGTCCGCAGCCTCTACACGGTCGGCGTGCCCTCGGCGGTGCTGACCGGCCTGTTCGACGTGGCGAGCATCTCGGTCAACAAGCTGGCTGCCGCCCACAACGACCTCGTCCTCGCCGCCTTCGGCATCGTCATGAAGGTCGAGCGGATCCCGAACGCGGTCAACATCGGCCTGTGCCAGGGCATGATGCCGATCGTCGCCTACAACTTTGCCTCCGGCAACCGCGCGCGGATGAAGCAGGCGGTTCACACGGCCAGGCTCTATGGCCTGATCATCTCGGCGGTCTCGATCGCCCTGCTGGAGATCTTCGCGAAGCCGATGACGAACCTCTTCCTGAGCACGGCGCAGAAGGCTGCCGACGACCCGGATGCTGCCCTGCAGATGGCGAAAAACGCCGCGCAGACCGTCGCCTTCGCCGCCCTCTTCCTGCGGATCCGGGCGCTGGCCTCGCCGGTGCAGTTCATCAACTACCACAGCTCGTTCTGCATGCAGGCCATCGGCGACGGCAAGGCGACCCTGCTCCACGCGACCGTGCGCGAGCTGGGCTTCTACATCCCGATGATGCTCCTGCTCGACAGGCTCTTCGGGCAGAACGGTCTGGCCGCGGCGCTGCCGGTCGGCGAGCTGCTCGGCGCGATCTTCGCGCTTTGGCTGCTGCACCGGGCGCTTCATAAGACGCGCGCAGAGGTGGAGGCGTGAAATCGGTATGATATGCAATTTGCGGTGCAAATTGCGTGATACTCCGCCCGGAACGACTGTACACCGTCCTCGTCCCCGATTGCCGATTCCCTAAAAAAGTCCTTGCTTTTCCCGCCTTCTCGTGGTAAAGTAATTTGTAATTTTGAAACGACTGTATTGC
>JAFPFL010000042.1 GCA_017425545.1 Oscillospiraceae bacterium
AATGGAATAAATACAGATGTGTTTCATCCTGTGGATAGCTCTTCTCTTCGTCAGAAGCTAGGTTTGACCGGAAAACGTGTTATCCTAGGCGTTGCAGCACTTTGGGAAAAGCGAAAGGGGCTCGAAGATTTCTTCACTCTTGCAAATTATCTCACCCCAGATGAGCGAATCGTTTTGGTCGGCTTGTCGGAAAAACAGAAACAGAATCTTCCACCACGCATTCTCGGCCTGTCACGAACTAATTCCGCGCAGGAGCTTGCCGCATTCTATTCTATGGCGGACGTTTATCTCAACCCGACCTATGAGGACAACTATCCTACCACCAACCTGGAGGCCATCGCATGTGGTACTCCGGTCGTCACTTATGCCACCGGCGGCAGCCCTGAAAGCGCCATCCTCTATGGTACTGTTGTCCAAAAGGGAGATGTTGAAGCGCTTCATCTGGCATCTACGTCAATCGAATCCTCTGTTGCTCCGGACCCAATTCAATTGAATGTAGCAATTGCGCTGAGACAGTATCTTCGTATGTATCATGTTTGACAGATTGAAACAAAATTAGATTTTATACATGCTTTAAGATCGAAAACGGTCATGAGGTGAAGACGATTGATATCAAAACAGAATAATCGTTTTATCATTTATAAAGCTACAGAGATTGTCTGCGTAATACTATCTCTGTTACTCATTCTCTATAATCAAGAAGGACAGCGTAATAAGGTCCTTGCTTACGGAGTTTTGATTTTCAATCTGGCAACGATCATTAAAGTCAAAAATAATCTCTTTCTTTTTGTTATTTTCTGCAGTATTGCCTATTGTAACTATAGTATTTGTATTGTGAACCATATTCATTATCTGGAAATGTATTTTACACAATATTCATACACTGAAATAGGTGCGCTGGGACTGAACATACTATATGCATTTAATGCACTTCTGTTTTTGTTTTCTCCACACATTGAAAAAAAACAAAAATCCGAGCTTTCGCTTATCAAACATAATAGAGAAAACACCGTCATTGTGGGCGGTTCACTGTTCATTCTTGCCGTTATCTTCTTTGTAGGTTTTTCACGCCCGGATATGATTGGTGAACGGGGAACTCCCTCTGCAATCTATGAGTATTCGATTGTATTTCTGATAGTTGCATTATATTATGCTGGAAAGAATAAGTCTTTGATTATTACAATCATTGCAGTTGCAGTTGCTTTTGCCGGACAGAACTTCATTTTCGGTGGCAGGATTACAGGCTTGCAGCTTCTGACAATGCTTCTGCTTGCGCTTATGATTGATAACGTAAAACTTCGTAATCTTTTGCCTGTCTCAATCGTATTATTTGTTATATTATCTGCTATCGGCCAGCTTCGAGGAAGTTTGTTTTCTAACGGTCTGGATGTCGATAATGTCCTTTCGAATCTTTCGGAAAGAGAGTATTCCTTGGATACGGCATATTCATCCTATTTTACGTCCATGACATTTCTGGATGAATTGCGAGTTACCAGCAGCGCAGATCGTGTATACCTGTTTGGGAGATGGATTCTATCAATGCTTTTAGGTGGTTCCGTTAGGGATTCCAACTTGGCACAATACACATTATCTACCCATCTTCACTATTATGGGGGTGTCCTCCCATACTTTGGCTACTTTTATCTCGGCACGTTCGGCGTACTTCTTCTCTCATTATGGTTGAGATTCCTGATTCATGTTACTTCAAAAACAGATGAAAACAGCAGTGGTCTACACAGACATATCGTTTTGTATTTTGCAGCCACCACTCTGCGCTGGTACTTGTATTCTCCTTCTCAGCTGTTTAGAGGGATAGCTCTTTTGGCAATTGTATATTCGTTATGTTTATTGATCGATCGATCAATGAAGAAACGGGCCATCGAGAAAGAAATACGCATCCGGAAAACTCAATGACCGATCGATCATACGAGATATTCAATTCATCGTGCAATTCGGTGATCAAGCCAAAGAATGCCTGGGCTGTTTCATTGTGATTCAGCCCAGGCATTCCTTGTTTTTTAGAATGTGGCAAGATTAATCGAAGAAAGAATTCTTAGGATTCCAGAATGCTTTGAATGCATGATGCGTAATCCGCTGCGATTCCGGCGGCAACTGCATGTAATCGCCGTACACGCCCCGAAGGACGTGATCATAGCAGTCCGGGATCCGATACTGCCGTCCCTCGAATTCCGCGTCTATGGGATGGAGGAAATCCGATCTGGTGTATATCTCCTTTTCGCCCCAAGCGCCGCAGAGATTGGCGACATATTTGCTGCTGCGGTTTTTCTCGTACTGCATCATCAGTCCGGTGATTCGATGCAAAAGAAAGCGATCCGGGATCAAACGCAGCGGAAGCCGGGAGAGGAGAATCAGACCGTTCTTGAGGGGGCTGCGCCCCTTGCGGAGGTGCATATACTTTACGATCAGTTGATTGTGATATCGCTTCAAGTGCCGGAGATGCTCCCTGCATTCTTCCATGGTGTCCGGCATGCTGTCCAACGGGAATACATCCACATTGACGCCGAGGGCATGCTTCTTGTCAGACTCGATCAGAATGGTCCGGGTGTCGATCGCCTTGCAGAACGCAAAATGATAATTCGGCGACTGTTCCGGCTTCAGAAGCTTCACATGGCCGGAGGCGCTTTGAAATTCCACCAGAAGCCGATCATAGTCCGGCCGAAGCAGACCAATGTCGATGTCATCGTCCCAGGGTATATAGCCCTTATGACGAATCGCGCCGATCAGCGTACCGCCGATCAGCATATAGGAAATGTCATGCGATCTGCAAAACGCGTCAAGCTCGTCCATAATGCCAAGCTGGATCGGGCGAAGCTCTTCTACAGGGATTTCTTTCATTTTGTGCTCCTTTTGAATCTTGTAATCGTCTTAACGTTTCAGCTTCCGTTTCAGCTTCTCCGCAACGGGCGTCAGGAAGGAAATACTGCCATTACGAAGCAGAATGCCGTCTATCATATAGCCGAATCCGCGCCGAAGGTCCGGAATGACTGCCATCATCACGAAATTTGCAATCGCCTGTGAGATCAGGGACGCCCAGGCAGCGCCGAGGACGCCGAGGGGGGGAATCAACAGGAAGTTCAGGGCGACATTTACAAGCGCGCCGGTCAGGGCAGTGACGTGGACCCAGAGCGTACACCGCTCCGCCACCATGTACATGTTGTTGATAGAGCCGAAGAAAGCAAAGGAGGTATACCACACGACTATGGACAGGGATGCAGCAGAGCCCTCATACTTTGCGCCATAGAGCAGAAGAATGATCGGACGGGCAAAAACCGTCAGCACCAGGCAGTAGCAGACGCAGATCCAGAACACACAGGAGTATAGCTGCCGGATCCGGAGCCGGTAGAGCTCCTCGTCCTTCCCCTTGGCGTCCATAATATCGGGGCGGAACGCTTCGATAATATTGGAAGGGAGGATGGAGATCGCGCCCGCAAGGGTAAAGGACACAGAATAAAGAGCCACGGCGGTGCTGTCCAACATCCCCTTAAGCATGATGCGGTCTGCGTGGCCATAGATCACAGCGACCAGGCTGGAAAAGATGAAGGGGTAGGACAGCTTTAGCAGCCGCCTGGTGACTGCCCCGGAAAAACGAAGCTTCTGCCCGCCGTAGCGGAAATACTGAAACAGCATCAGCGCGGAGAAAATTCCTGTCTCCAACGCGATGCCGATCACATAGAGCGGGAGGCTGTGGAAGACCGTCAGCGCAACAACGCGGAAAACGGCAGTCACAAAAAAAGCGGCCAGCCGCTGCACTGCGGCAACGCTTGCTTTATTCTCAAACCGATACCAGTTCAGTAATAGATTTGCCGAGGCAAACACCGTGCTGATCGATTGCAGAAAGATAATCAGACGATGCTCCCGCGTCTCGGCGCTGAGCATCAGGAGGACCTGGAGCAGGAGAATTGACAGCAGCGACAGGATCAGTCTTGCAACGATTCCCGATCCCATGTAGCTGCCCTTGGCTTCCGGTTCATCGGCGAACAGCTTCATGATCACACCGTAGATACCAAGTGTTCCGAGGGAGGTCAGAAACGATACAAGAGAGGTTGAATACTCCAGGATGCCGTAATCAGACTTTGTCAGGGTTCGGGCGACATAGATGTTCAGGCAGAAATTGAAGAAGGAATAGAGGATGTTTCCGATCAGGATCCATTTCAGATTGTTTTTCAGTCGGTTTTGCGAGCACAAGGAAACAATACCTCCTTTCCGTAGGAATCTTAGAGCGTTATGAGATCAGATCCCGAGCTGATCGAGATAATCAATCCGCTCCCGGACTGAATCTTTGTCAGCCGTGAGAGCCTTCGATAACTCGCGGATATGGAAAGTGCTTTTACGGCCCTGAACTGCGCGGTGTACCCAGGCGCAGGGCAGAAGCCAGGGATGCCCTTTGAGGTAGCCATATTTGGAGGAGAGGATCAAATCCCGGTAGGGCGGAAATGCCAGCTTTCTTGCAACTCGTATTCGGTTGCGGAAGGAAAGATCCTTCCCACTGCGGACCAGCTCGGAGCTGAGCAGAGCAACCGTGTTGTCTGCGCTATTGAAGCCGAAGACGCCGTTTGCAAAGATTTTTTCGGTCATTGTATTGAAGAATGTATCCGTCAACTCGTCAGTCGGAAAGGGGGATGGAACGTCAAACCATCGCTCGGTCATTGCCAGACAGAGCATGACAAAGCGGAAGAAATGCAATCGCTCCGACTCTGTGCGAATCCATTTCCAGTCGAGGCGCTCCGGGCATCGCTGCATCAGAATCGCAAGATCATAGAACGAACGGAAACCAATCCCGACTATTCGCAAATGCTTGGCAATGTGGACCATCAGATACAGGAAATGGAAGCTGTCGTTCAGGCGAAAACTGCCGTTTTCGGAGACGGCATGAGACCAGGTATCGTTGATATAGTCCTGTAAGGCTTTGTTGTTCAGAGCGTTCGGGCGGATCAGCTCTGCCTGGAGCTCAAACAGAGACGTGTTGCGCGCATAATGCCATTCCACGTCGGACCATCTCTTATTCCGGAACCCCAGAGGCGTCAGCACGTCACGGATCCGTTCTTTGTCTTCCGTTCTCACGACCAGGTCAAGATCACTCATGGTACGAAGCTGAGGATCGGGATAGAAGGGGGCGATCACAGCGCCCTTAACGGGAATAAAGGGAATGCCGGCCTGGGTAAACGCTGCCTTCAGCTCCGCGTAATCCTTCTCCCGGGTGGCAGCCTGATAGACCGCACTGCCGAACGCATTCTGGAGTTTGGAATAGATCGCGGGATGCTGCATCAGATTCAGACCGCATTGGGCAAAAAAGATCCCGCCAAGCTTATGGACCTTTGCCCAATCGCACAGCTTGACAAGATCGGCCTCTGGCGGCAGCTCAGTCGGCTTACCGTTCATATAATCCTTTAAGACTTGAAAGAATAGAGCATGTTCACAAGTCAACTTATGTCCCTCCTCTAAGTCTCATACTCCATGAAATCATATCACAACTCTTTTCTGTTTTCAACTCTTTTCGGCGGAATACAAAAAACTTTCACAGTTTTGATACAGACATGTGGACATTTCAAAAAGAATCTGCTATAATATCAAAAAATATGTTTAGGAGGCATTTTCATGGAAAAGCGCGTATTGGAAGGCATTCAGCCCGAACGGGCCATGTATTATTTCGAGGAGCTCTGCGCCATTCCTCACGGCTCTACCAACACCAAGCAGGTCAGCGACTGGCTGGTGGGCTTTGCCAAGGCCCACGGCCTGCGGTACTATCAGGACGGGGCCAACAACGTGGTGATCTACAAGGCCGGCTCCAAGGGCTACGAGCATCATCCCTCCGTCATTCTCCAGGGCCACATGGACATGGTGGCCGAGAAGACCAAGGAGAGTCCCATTGATTTCACGAAGGACGGTCTTGATCTCCGCACCGACGGCGAAAACATCTGGGCCAACGGCACCACCTTGGGCGGCGACGACGGCATTGCCGTGGCATACGCCCTGGCGATCCTCGAGTCCGACTCGATCCCCCACCCGCCGCTGGAGTGTGTGTTCACCGTGGATGAGGAGATCGGCATGCTCGGCGCTGCCGCGCTCGACACCTCCGTGCTTCAGAGCAAGATCCTGATCAACTGCGACTCCGAGGACGAGGGCATTCTGACCGTGAGCTGCGCCGGCGGCGCGACCTCCGGGCTGCACCTGCCGGTCAAGTCCGACAAGGCCGAGGGCAAGGGAATTCATATCTACGTGGACGGCCTTCAGGGCGGTCACAGCGGCGCGGAGATCAACAAGGGCCGCGCAAACTCCAATAAGGTGATGGGTGAGCTTCTGCAGCGCCTGCTCCGCACCCTGCCTTACCGCCTTGTATACGTCCGCGGCGGCCAGAAGGACAACGCGATTCCGCGTTATACGATGGCAAAGGTCATTGTGGCCGAGAACCGTCTGGACGACGCCCTGGCTGCGATCAAGAAGATCGGCGATGAGCTGCTCGGGACCCTGCCTGCGCAGGAAACCGGCGCGAAGATCTACTGTGAAAGCTGCGTCTGCCGCGGTCACGCAATGACCATCGCCTCCACACGCGCTGCGATCGGTCTGCTGACGGACGTTCCCAACGGCGTCCAGGCCATGAGCAAGGATATCGACGGCCTGGTTCAGACCTCTCTGAATCTCGGCATTCTCAAGACCGAGGGCGGCGAGGTCAGCATGACCTTCTCCGTCCGCAGCTCCGTCAATACCGAGAAGCTCGCCCTGATCGAGACCCTGAAGCAGACCGGCGAGAAGTACGGCGCCTCCTACACCGAGAGCGGCGCTTACCCCGCCTGGGAGTACCAGAAGGAATCCCACCTGCGCGACGTCATGGTCCGCACCTTCGAACGCATGTACGGACGCGAGCCGGTCGTGGAGGCCATTCACGCCGGTCTGGAGTGCGGCCTTTTCTCCGGCAAGATCAAGGGTCTGGACTGCGTTTCCTTCGGCCCCGATATGAAGGATATCCACACCACCCGCGAGCAGTTGAACGTGGCTTCCGCCGCACGCACCTGGGACTATCTTCTGGCTGTCCTCGAGCAGCTGTAAGCTCGTTTGTCCCATTCTGATACCGACATGAACCGATCCCGCTATATAGGAGATCGTCGGTTCTACCGTCTGGCACTGGCCGTTGCCGTGCCGATCATGATTCAGAACGGCATCACGAATTTCGTGAGCATGCTCGACAACATCATGGTCGGCCGGCTCGGCACGGTCGAGATGACCGGCGTTTCCATCGGCAACAGCCTGATTTTCGTTTTCAACCTTGCCGTTTTCGGAGCCGTCTCCGGCGCCGGTATCTTCGGTGCGCAGTTTTTCGGCAAGGGCGATACGGACGGCGTCCGCTATGCCTTCCGGTACAAGGTTTTGGAAGGAATTCTTCTGCTTGCCTTGGGCTGCGGTATTTTCCTCGGCTTCGGCAGACCGCTGATCCGCCTGTTCTTGCAGGGCGAGGGCGACGTGACCGACATCGAGGGCAGCTTGCACTTCGGCTGGCGGTACGTGAAGATCATGCTCATCGGTTTGCCGGCCTTCGTGCTGGTTCAATGCTACGCCGGCTCCCTGCGTGAGACAGGCCAGACCGTCCTGCCGATGGCAGCGGGACTTGTTTCCGTTGGCGTCAATTTCGTCTTTAACTGGCTGCTGATCTTCGGCAAGCTCGGCTTCCCGCGTCTGGGCTCTGACGGCGCTGCGATCGCGACCGTTCTCTCCCGCTACGTGGAGGCCGGCATCGTGATGATCGCCACCCACCGCCGAGCGGACCGATATCCCTTCATCCGCGGCGCGTGGCGGAGCCTGCGCATCCCCCGCAAGCTGGCAGGGGAGATCACGAAGAAGGGCATGCCTCTGATCTTCAATGAGACTCTCTGGGCCTTGGGCCAGACCCTTCTGGTGCAGAGCTATTCCATTCGCGGCTATGAAGTCGTCTCCGCCACGAACATTGCCTTTACCCTCGGAAACGTGTTCAGCGTCTCCTTCATGGCAATGGGCAATGCAATCGGCATTCTGGTCGGACAGCAGCTCGGCGCGGGCGAGATCGAGCGTGCGAAGGAGACGGACAGCAGGCTGATCGCCTTCTCGCTTGCCATCAGCGCCGTCTTCGGCTGCATGATGGCTGCTGCAAGCCGTTTCTTTCCGAATATCTACAACACCGAACCCGGCGTTCGCACTCTGGCGTCCAGCTTTATTCTGATCAACGCCTGTCTGATGCCGGTACATGCTTATTCCAACGCCGCCTATTTTACCCTCCGCTCCGGCGGAAAGACCTACGTGACCTTCCTCTTTGACAGTTTCTTTTCGTGCGTCGTGGTCGCGCCGACGGCCTACTGTCTTTCCAGGTTCACAAGTCTTCCCATCGTGCCGCTGTTCCTCTGCTGTCAGGGCGTGGAGCTGGTGAAGTGCCTCATCGGCTATTTCATGATCCGCAGCGGAGTCTGGATCCAAAATATCGTAAAGGATAATTAAACCATGACAAACCGTGACACCGCCTATTACCGCAGCCACAACCTGCTTCGCGTCTTCCTGAGCTATTTCAAGCCCCACAAGAAGCTCTTTGCCGTGGATCTGTCCTGCGCGATTCTGGTCGCCGCCATCGACCTTGCCTTTCCGTTGGTCACGCGCCACGCTCTGTATAAGCTGCTTCCGAACGCGAGTTACCGCCCTTTCTTCCTGTTGATGGGCGTCATGCTCCTGTGCTATCTTCTGCGCTCGTTTTTGCAGTTCGTGATCGCCTATTGGGGACACACCTTCGGCATTCGCGTGGAGGCCGATATCCGCGAGGACCTGTTCTCGCACATGCAGTATTTGAGCTTTGAATACTACGATCGCAACCGTACCGGCCAGATGATGAGCCGCCTGACCTCCGACCTGTTTGAAATCACGGAGCTGGCCCACCACGGCCCGGAGGATCTGGTGACCTCCATCCTGACGGTCATCGGCGCAATGATCATAATGTTCACGGTCCAGTGGAAGCTGGCCCTCGTCGTTGCAATGACCTTTCCGATCTGCCTTTCCGTGGTGATCCTGCGCCGGCGCAGAATGGGCCGTGCCTCCAAGATGGTCAAGCAGCGCACCGCAGCCATCAACGCCGACATCGAATCGTCCCTCTCCGGCTTCCGTACCTCCAAGGCCTTTACGAACGAGGATATGGAGCTGCACAAGTTCGAGGTCTCCAACGACCGGTTCAAGATCTCCAAGCGCGAGTTCCACCGGGAGATGGGCATTTTCCACGCCACGATGGAATTCTTCACGTCTATCCTGCACGTGACCGTGATCGCCGTGGGCGGATGGCTCATCATGCGCGGGCAGATGGACTACCGTGATATCATCACCTTCTCGCTCTATATCGCCTCCTTCGTCACGCCCATCCGCAAGATGGCGACCCTTTCCGAGACGCTGGCAAACGGCTTCGCAGGTCTCAAGCGCTTTGTGGAGATCATGCGCACCGAGCCGGGGATTCAGGATAAGCCGGACGCCTGCCCGCTTGAGCGGGTTCGCGGGGAGATCCGCCTGGAACGCGTGGATTTCTCCTATCAGACCGATCTGCCGGTCCTGCACGGCGTCAGCCTGAACATTCGGGCAGGGGAGACCGTAGCTGTGGTCGGTCCCTCCGGCGGCGGCAAGACCACCCTTTGCCAGCTTATTCCGCGCTTCTATGACGTGGACGGCGGCAGCATTACCGTGGACGGTCATGACGTCCGCGACGTCACGCAGCGCTCTCTGCGCGCCAACATCGGTATCGTCCAGCAGGACGTGTTCCTCTTTGCGAATACGATCCTGGAGAATATCCGCTACGGCAGACCGGACGCAACCATGGAGGAGGTCGTTGCCGCAGCCAAACAGGCCGAAATCTACGACGATATCATGCAGATGCCGGAGGGCTTCAACACCTACGTCGGCGAGCGAGGGACCCTGCTTTCCGGCGGTCAGAAGCAGCGCATTTCGATCGCCCGCATTTTCCTCAAAAATCCGCCGATTCTGATCCTGGACGAGGCGACCTCCGCTCTTGACAGTCTGACCGAGGCGAAGATCCAACGCGCCTTTGACAATCTTGCCAAGGGCCGCACGACTCTGATCATTGCCCACCGTCTCTCTACGATCCACGCGGCGGACCGCGTCGTGGTGATTGCCGACGGCGAGATCCGCGAGGAAGGAACACAGAGCGAGCTGCTTGCAAAG
>JAFPFL010000043.1 GCA_017425545.1 Oscillospiraceae bacterium
CGGCTGCTACGTCAAGGACGGCAAGATCACCCGCGACGCCAAGGTCCGCGTCCTGCGCGACAACGTCGTCATCTATACCGGCGAGCTCGGCAGCCTGCAGCGCTTCAAGGACTCCGTCAAGGAGGTCCAGGCGAACTTCGAGTGCGGCATGTCGATCGCCAAGTACAACGACATCCGGGAAGGCGACATCTTCGAGTGCTACGTGATGGAGCAGTACCGCGATTGATCCAATAAACGCAGGGCGGCTTTTGCCGCCCCTGCGTTTATCAGGATGAAGTATCGCCTGGAGGCGGTATGAAGCGTGGTCTTCGGCCGCATGAAGTATGCTTTTGGCATATGAAGTATGGCCAGCGGCCGTATGAAGCGGCTTTGGCATATCCGGAGTACGGCACATGATTGTATGACGATAAAGAGATATTCAGATGCGTACGGAACGGTTCGCTCCATCAATACCGTAAAAGCCAGCCTTGAAAAAGAGAAAACCTCCAAAACTTAATTCGCATATGTGAAGCAATCTTCGTATCGAATACGCACAATATCTCCGAAGGAGATGCTTCATTTAGAAAGGAACAAATATGGCATCTAACCGTATCGGCCGGATTAACGAAGAGATCCAGCGGGAGCTCTCCGAGCTGCTGCGCAGCCTCAAGGATCCGCGCGTTCAGAAAACCATGATTTCCGTGACCCGCGTAGACACGACGAACGACCTGCGCTACGCGAAGGTCTATGTCTCGATCTACGACAAGGACCTCTCGAAGGAGGTCCTCAAGGGCCTCAAGTCCTCCGGCGGCTATCTCCGGCACGAGCTGGCCGAGCGCCTGAGCCTGCGCTACACCCCGGAGCTGGTCTGGGAGGAGGACAACTCCATCACCTACGGCGCGAGAGTGCTCGACATCCTCTCCAAGCTCGATATTCCGGCCGACGAGCCGGAGAATGCGGAGGACGGGAACTGTGACGAAAACGCTGACGCTGAATGAGACCGCGGCGTTTCTCAAAACGCACGACGGCTATCTGATCCTGACGCACCGGCGGCCGGACGGCGACACGGTCGGCTCCGCCGCCGCGCTCTGCCGCGCCCTGCGCGCGATGGGCAAGCGGGCGTGGATCTACCCGAACCCCCAGCTCACCCCGAAGTTCGCGCCCTATCACGCCGGCCTGACCGGGAACCCCGCAGAGGCGGACACGGTCATCAGCGTCGACGTCGCCGCGGAGAAGCTCTTCCCCTTCGGCATGGAGACGGCGAAGGTCGCCCTTGCCATCGACCACCACGGCACGAACAGCGGCTTTGCCGCCTGCACCTGCGTCAATGAGAAGATGGCGGCCTGCGGCGAGATCCTCGTTGCCCTGCTGCCCCTGCTCGGCGTGGAGATGGACAGGCAGATCGCCGACGCCCTCTACGCGGCGATCTCCACCGACACCGGCTGCTTCCGCTATTCGAACGTGACCGCCAACACCTTCCGCTGCGCCGCGGCCTGCGCCGACGCCGGCGCGGACGTCTTCGGCATCAACCGCGTCTTCTTCGAGATCCGGCGGATGGCCCGATTGAGGCTCGAGGCCTATCTGACCGGCCACATCGAGTTCTTCGCGGGCGGAAAGGTCGCGATCGCGGCCATCCCGAACGCGCTGATGGACGAGCTCGGCCTGACCGAGGACGACGTCGACGACATCTCCGGCTTCGGCCGCTCCATCGAGGGCGTCCAGATCGCCGCGATGCTCCGCGAGGTCGAGGGCGGTCTCGGCAAGCTCTCCCTCCGCACAGGCCCGGAATACAACGCGGCGGAGATCTGCGCCAGACTCGGCGGCGGCGGCCACCCCGCGGCTGCCGGCGCCTCGGTCCCGGGCGGCATCCCGGGTGTCCGCGATGCCCTGCTCAAGGTCCTGAAAGAGGACGCTGTGATCTGATGGCGAACGGGATTCTGATCGTAGACAAGCCCGCCGGCTGGACCTCCCAGGACGTGGCGGCGAAGCTGCGCGGCGTCTTCCGTGAAAAGCGCGTCGGCCACGGCGGCACCCTCGACCCGATGGCTACCGGCGTACTGCCGATCTTCGTCGGCCGCGCGACCCGCGCCGTACCCTTTTTCGAGCACGCGGACAAGGTCTATGAGGCGGTCCTCCGCCTCGGCCTCGTCACCGATACCCAGGACATCACCGGCCGGACGCTCGCCGAGCATCCGGTTAACATAACGCCAGAGCAGATGGAACAGATCCTGCCCCGCTTCCGCGGTGAGATCGACCAGCTGCCGCCGATGTATTCCGCGATCAAGGTCAACGGCCAGAAGCTCTACGCCCTGGCCCGCAGGGGAGAGGAAGTCGCCCGGACGCCGCGCCGGATCACGGTCTACGCGCTGAACGTCCTCGACGCACGCGGCGCGGATTGGAAGCTGCGGATCCACTGCTCCAAGGGAACTTACGTGCGGACGCTCTGCCACGATATCGGCGCGGCCCTCGGCTGCGGCGGCTGCATGGCGGCGCTGCGGCGCACCCGCGCGGGGCGGTACGACCTGTCCGGCGCGCACACGATGGAGGAGATCCTCGCCGCCAAGGACCCGGAAGCCCTGCTGCTGCCGGTGGACAGCCTCTTTTCCGACCGCCCGACGATGACCGTCGACGAAGCCGCGGAGCAGAAGCTCCGCCACGGCGCGAAGCTCAAAGCGCTCCGCTGCGCCGACGGTGAATACCGGGTCTACGCCCGGAACGGTGAATTTCTGCTCCTGGCCGCCGTAAACCGCGGCGAGCTGACCACGGTGAAGAGCTTTTTCGAGGTGTGAGCAGAGGATGGATTGCACGCGCCCAAAGCTCTCCCCGGGGGAGCTTTGGGCGGGCGCACAGGTGCGCGCCCCTGCGCCTGCTATTCCCTGTTCTCTGATCCCTTCGACCCGTTTTTGAAATCGTCCGGAAGGGGACACCGACGCCGTCCACTGTCAACTGCACACTGTCCTCGTCCCCTGTTGCCTGCTGCATACTGCCTGATGCCCATAATTTTAAAGGAGTCCACATCATGTCTCTTGTGCTTGCGCTCGGTTTTTTTGACGGCGTCCATCTCGGCCACGGGGCGCTGCTCTCGCGCACCGTCCAGGTCGCACACGCGAACGGCTGGGAGTCGGCCGCGATGACCTTCGACCGCAGTCCCGGCAAGGACGGCCATCTGCTGACCTCCGTTGAGGACCGCGTCCGCCTGATCCGATCCCTTTACGGGATCGACCGGGTCTTTGTCGTCCCCTTCACCGACGAATTCCGGCACGAGTCCTGGAGCCAGTTTCTCGACGACCTGATCGAGAAGTACGAGACCAAGCACGTCGTCTGCGGCTGGGACTACCGCTTCGGCTTCCGGGGCGAGGGCGACGCGGACAAGCTCCGCGAATACACCGCTGCGCACGGCGTCGGCTGCGACGTCATCTCGAAGCTGCGTCTGAACAATATCACCGTCTCCTCGACCTTCCTGAAGACGCTGGTCAAGGCCGGAGACATGGCGGCAGCGCGGCGCTATTTCGGCCATCCCTACACCCTCAGCGGCGTCGTCCAGCCCGGACGCCATCTGGGACATACCCTCGGCTTCCCGACCGCGAACCTGATCCCCATTCCGGAGCTGGTGCTTCCGGCGCACGGCGTGTATGCGGTGCGCGGCACCGTGGACGGGCGGAGCTGGAACGGCGTCTGCAACATTGGCACCCGTCCGACCGTGAACGGCCGCGGCGTGACTGTAGAGACCTGGCTCGACGGCTTTTCCGGGGATCTTTACGGCAGAACGCTTGCGATCGACTTCTACTGCTATCTGCGGCCGGAGCACAAATTTGCAAGCGTCGAGGAGCTGAAAGAGGAGATCTTCCGCAATCAGAAGCAGGCGGCCGCCTGGTTCGCCGCCCACAGACAGAGCAATTCCGGATACACGATCCTGACAGATTCACAACAAAGGAGCGTTTTTGAATGAAAAATCCATTTTTCCCGGAAATCCACGGCAAGTTCGGCTTCGGCTGCATGCGGCTGCCCAAGCTCGGCGAGGAGATCGACGAGGCCCAGGTATGCCAGATGGTGGACGCCTTCCTCGAAGCCGGCCTCAACTATTTTGACACGGCCCACGGCTATCTCAGCGAACGCAGCGAACCCACGCTCAAGGCCTGCCTGACCTCCCGCTATCCCCGCGAGAGCTTCCTGCTGACCGACAAGCTGACAGGCAACTACTTCCAGACCGAGGCCGACATCCGGCCCCTGTTCCGGAAGCAGCTCGACGCCTGCGGCGTGGACTACTTCGATTTCTATCTGATGCACGCTCAGAACGCCAAAAACTTCGAGCATTTCAAGGCCTGCCGCGCCTATGAGACCGCCTTCGAGCTCAAGGCCGAGGGCAGGATCCGCCACGTCGGCCTTTCCTTCCACGATACCGCCGAGGTGCTGGACAAGATCCTGACCGAATATCCGCAGATCGAGGTCGTCCAGATCCAGTTCAACTACCTGGACTATCAGGACGTCGCCGTCGACTCCCGCCGCGTCTATGAGACCGCCGTCCGCCACGGCAAGCCGGTCATCGTGATGGAGCCGATCAAGGGCGGCACGCTGATCAACCTGCCGGATGAGGCGCGGAAGATCTATGACGGGATCGGCGTCAGCCCGGCCGAGATGGCGCTTCGCTTTGCCGCCGGCTTTGAGCACATGACGATGGTCCTATCCGGCATGAGCAGCCTCGAGCAGATGCAGGACAACCTGCGCTTCATGGTCGAGCCGAAGCCGCTGACCGAGGCGGAGCTCGGCGCGATCGACCGCGTGGTCGAGCACTTCCGCAGCCTGAATCTGATTCCCTGCACCGGCTGCCGCTACTGCACCGACGGCTGTCCGATGGGGATCCTGATCCCCGACATCTTCTCCTGCGTCAACAAGTTCACCCAGTTTCACGACTGGAACCAGATCCGATACTACCGCGACGTGCTGACCAGGGAGCATGCCAAGGCCTCCGAATGCCTCAAGTGCGGCATGTGCGAGGACAGCTGCCCCCAGGGCCTGCAGATCCGCGACCTGCTCGAAAAAGCCGTCGAGCTCTTCGA
The DNA here is from genome assembly GCA_017425545.1 of Oscillospiraceae bacterium. Taxonomy (GTDB): domain Bacteria; phylum Bacillota; class Clostridia; order Oscillospirales; family Oscillospiraceae; genus JAFRPC01. Next base: position 5,037 of record JAFPFL010000043.1, read on the forward strand.
GAAAGAGGAAGACGACTGAATCGCGGATAATTGATTGCGTTGCAGCAGACGCTTGAACTGCAGTCAAAACAACGCCGCCCGACACGGTTTCGTGTCGGGCGGCGTTGTTTTCGCCAGTGCGCTCGTTCTAAAAGCTCCCCAGTGCGCACGCTCCAAAAGCGCCTCCCGGGGGAAGCTTCAGGTACGGCGCTTTTTTCGGGCGCCGGGCTGCTTGACGGGCGGATTTTTCTTTGCTGAGGCGGCAGAAGGCGCTTTCTTTGGAACGTCCTTCTTTGCCTGAGCGGAGTGCGCTTTTCTCTGAGGTCCTTTCTCTATCGAAGCAGAGCGCGCTTTTCTCTGTGGTTCTTTCTTTGCCGGGGCGGAGCGTTCTATTTTCGTCGGCTCCTTCTTTGCCGTTGCCCCCGGTTCGTTTTTCGGCGCGCGGATCAGGCACTTCGGACCGTTTCCGATCAGATCCTCGCGGCGGGCCAGCTTAAGGGCCTCGTAGACCAGGCGGTAATTCTTCGGGTCGCGGTACTGGATCAGCGCTCTCTGCATGGCCTTTTCGCGCGGGTCGGTGGGCACGTAGACCGGCTCCATCGTGCGCGGGTCGAGGCCGGTCCAATACATGACCGTGGAGATCGTGGAAGGGGTCGGGTAGAAGTCCTGCACCTGCTCGGGCATGTAGCCGAGGTCGCGGATGTGCTCAGCCAGCTCGATGGCGTCCTCCAGTCGCGAGCCCGGGTGGGAGGACATCAGATAGGGCACCGCGTACTGGTCGAGACCCAACTCGCGGTTGATCTTCTCATACTTCGCCAGAAAGCGCCGGTAGACCGCGTTTTCCGGCTTGCCCATCAGACGCAGGACCCGGTCGGAGACATGCTCCGGGGCCACGCGGAGCTGGCCGGAGACGTGATATTTCACCAGCTCGCGGAAGAAGGTGTCGTCCTTGTCGGCGAGCAGATAGTCGAAGCGGATGCCGCTGCGGATGAAGACCTTTTTGACCCCGGGCAGGGCGCGGAGCTTGCGCAGCAGGTCCACGTAATCCGAGTGGTCGGCGCGCAGATTCCGGCAGGGCTTCGGGAAGAGGCACTGCTTGCCGGGGCAGACACCCTTGGTGAGCTGCTTTTGGCAGGAGGGCAGGCGGAAATTCGCAGTCGGGCCGCCGACGTCGTGGATATAGCCCTTGAAGTCCGGGTCCTTCGTCATCCGGACGGCCTCGCGCAGGATCGATTCCTGGCTCCGGGTCTGGATGATCCGGCCCTGGTGGAAGGTGATCGCGCAGAAGGAGCAGCCGCCGAAGCAGCCGCGGCAGGAGGTCAGGCTGAACTTGACCTCCTGGATCGCCGGAACGCCGCCGAGCTTCTCATAGCTCGGGTGGTAGGTGTTTTCATAGGGCAGGTCGTAGGTTAAATCCATCTCGTCCTGCGTCAGCGGCTTCTGCGGCGGGTTCTGGATCACGTAGTTGCGGCCGTATTGTTCGATCAGGGGCTTCGCGACGAAGGGGTCGGTGTTGCGGTACTGAACGTCGAAGCTGCGGGCATAGGCGGCCTTGTCGTCGCGGACGGTCTCCCAGTCGGGGAGGACGATGCCGTCCACGACCTGGTCGGTCGTCCGCGATTTGTAGACGGTTCCGTCTAAGAAGGTCAGGTCGTGGACCGAGAGGCCGGAGTTCAGGGCGTCGGCGACCTCGACGATCGAGCGCTCGCCCATGCCGTAGAGCAGCAGATCCGCCTGCGAATCCAGCAGGATCGACCGCTTCATCCGGTCCGACCAGTAGTCGTAGTGGGCGAGACGGCGCAGGCTGGCCTCCATGCCGCCGATGATGATCGGCGCGTCCTTGAACTTCTGGCGGATCAGGTTGCAGTAGACGACGGTCGCGTAGTCGGGGCGCTTGCCGGTCTTGCCGCCCGGGGTGAAGGCGTCGGTTTTCCTGCGGTGCTTGAAGACCGAATAGTGGTTGACCATCGAGTCCATGTTCCCGCCCATGACGAGGAAGCCCAGGCGCGGATAGCCCAGGATCGCGATGGACTCCGGGTCCTTCCAGTCGGGCTGGGAGATGATGCCGACCCGGTAGCCCGCGTGCTCGAGGACGCGGGAGATGATCGCGTGGCCGAAGGAGGGGTGGTCCACATAGGCGTCGCCGATCACGTAGACGAAGTCGCACTCCGTCCACCCCCGGGCGGACATATCTTTTTTGCTGATGGGTAAGAACATAGCAGTACCTCGGTGGTTGAATATTCAGCCTTTAGAGCAAAGTGATCAGCGTTCAGAAAAGAGCAATCATGAGCTCACCGCTCAGTTCGTCCCCGTCGAGCCGAACCCTCCCACGCCCCGGGCTGTCTCGTCCAGGTCGTCGGTCTCGGTAAACTGCAGAGTCAGATAGGGCACGACGATCATCTGGGCGATCCGCTCGCCGTGGGTCACAATGCGCGGCGTGCTGCCGTGGTTGTGCAGCGGGACCATCCACTCGCCGCGGTAGTCGCAGTCGATCACGCCGACCTTGTTGGCCGGGGCAAGGTCCTGCTTGTAGGCCAGGCCGCTGCGCGCGAAGACCAGTCCGACCCAGCCCTCGGGCAGAGCCAGGGCGTAGCCGAGCGGGATCATCACGGTCTGATGGGGGCCGATCTCCACCGGCTCGTCGAGGCAGGCGTAGAGGTCGGCGCCGGCAGAACCGGCTGTGGCGTAGGCCGGGAAGATCGCCTTTTCGCGCAGGCGCTTGATGGGTACGTTCTGCATGGGGCCTCCGATCTTACAGGGCGAAGGGGCTGAACGGGACCACGTCCGCGACGGCCTCCTCAGGCTCGATGCGTCTGTCTTCGTTGTCAACGTCGATCAGCTCGTACCGGTCGCAGCCCATGCCGAGCTCCTTCATATAGCTGAGCTGGCGCAGGCCGTGCCGGGTCTCGATGCGTTCGGTCAGGGCCTTGTTGTCGGCAGGGTTCAGGGCGTAGACCAGGTCGACCGAGGCCTGATCCACGGCAAGAATGTCCAGCGACGCGACCATGCCGATGTTCGGCGTCACGACCGGCTGGGCTTCTAAGCCCTCGCAGTCGCAGGAGACCGACATGTTCCGCAGGACGTTCAGGAAGGCGATGTGGCCGGCGAAGTGGTCAACGGTCGCCTTGGTGGACTCGGCGATCCGCTCCATCAGCTCCTCCGTATTGATGCTCCACATGTCGTCGGAGCCCTCACGCTGGTGGATCATCTTCTTTCCGATCCGGCCGTCGGCCATGCCGATGCCGAGGTTTTTGTTCGAGCCGCCGAAGCCGCCCATCGTGTGGCCCTTGAAGTGAGTCAGGGCGAGCAGGGAATCATAGCGCAGGACGTGGGAGCCCTCGGACATCCCTGTGAACCACTTGCCGCCCCGGACCGGGAGCATGACGGTGCCCTCCTCGTCCATGATGTCCACGGGGCAGAAGGTCCAGCCGTTGACCTTCAGGGTCTCGCGGTGCTGCTCGGTGGTGTAGCGGTCGCCCTCGTAAAAGGTGTTGGTCTCGACGATCGTGCCGTCCGGAATGCAGGCGGTCATGAAGTCCTTTACCCAGGCCGAGGGGATGATGTTGGGGCCGTTTTTCTCGCCGGTGTGGAGCTTGACCGCGATCCTGCCGGTCAGGGGCGCGCAGATGCGGGCATAGAGCTTCTTGAGGCCACCGGCCGAGAGGTCGCGGGTGAAGTAGACGCGCGCTGTTTCACCGGAGCGCTGCGCCATCGGGATGTAATGCTCTCCGCCGGTGCCGGGCATGGGCTGGTTGGACATGGGGTGTACCTCCTAAAGTAGAGTAAAAATGCAGGTTTCAAAGTTTTATTCGTTTGCGAACTTTTCCCGTTCGGCCACGGCCAGGCGGTCGCAGCGTTCGTTTTTCTCGTTGCCGTCGTGGCCCTTGACCCAGTGGCAGACGACCTCGTGGCGGTCGAGCAGGTCGAGCAGCCGCGCCCAGAGCTCGGGGTTCTTGGCCGGCTTCCTGTCGGGCTTGATCCAGCCCTTCGCGCGCCAGCCGCGGGCCCAGCCGAGGGTGATCGCGTCGACGACGTACTTGGAGTCGGAGTACAGCTCGACCCGGCAGGGCTCCTTGAGCTGCTCGAGGGCGGAGATCACCGCGGTCAGCTCCATGCGGTTGTTGGTCGTCTCGGCCTCGCCGCCGGAGAGCTCCTTTTCCTTGCCGCGGTATTCCAGGATCGCGCCCCAGCCGCCGGGTCCGGGGTTGCCGCTGCACGCGCCGTCGGCATATACGGTTACGGTTTTCATAGGCTGCCTCCTCCAAAATCGGGTCATTTATAATTATACCATGCTTTCGCCCCGGACGCAAGAGAGGAATGCGCCGCGCGGCAGACAGGCGCCTTGCGAAAAAAAGATTGACTTCCGCCCCGGCATGTGCAAAGATAGGGGCAGAAATCAGATGGAGGGGATCGCATGCAGAAGGATGAATTGCTTCTGGCCCTGCGGGAGGGCGGCTTTGTGACCGGGGAGGAGCTCGGCAGACGCTTCGGCGTGAGCCGCGCGGCAGTCTCGAAGGCGATGGCCGCGCTCAAACGCGAGGGCTTCCCGATCACCTCGGTCCCGAACCGCGGCTACTGCCTGCAGGGAGAGAGCGAGAAGCTGACCGACAGCGCGATCCGCGCGAACCTCAGCGGTCATCCCTGGCGGGATAATCTGCACGTCTTCCCGGTCATCGACTCGACGAACAACTGGCTCAAAAACGAGGCTGCGGCCGGCGCCCCGCATGGGACCTGCGCGGTGGCCGACTGCCAGCTTGCCGGACGCGGAAGACTCGGCCGCCGCTTTGACTCCGCCCCGGGCAGCGGCGTCTATCTCTCGGTCCTGCTGCGCCCTGCCTGCCCGGCGTCGGAGCTGATGACGCTGACCGCGCAGGCGGCGGTCGCGGTCTGCTCCGCCATTGAAAAGTCCTGCGGCGTCCGCCCCGGCGTCAAATGGGTCAACGACCTGCTGCTCGGCGGCAGGAAGATCTGCGGCATCCTGACCGAGCTCTCCCTCGAGGCCGAAAGCGGCCTCGTCTCCTATGCGATCATCGGCGCCGGCGTCAACTGCAACCGGGCAGCGGCGGATTTCCCGCCCGAGCTGCGCGAGATCGCGGGCTCGATCCTGAGCCAGACCGGCACGCGCGTGGACCGGAACCGGCTCGCGGCGCAGATGATCCGCGAGCTCTCCGCCCTGCCGAAGCTGGACTGGCGCGAGCCCTACCGCGCCGCCTGCGTGAATCTCGGAAGGCGGGTGCGCCTGCTCAGCCCGGGCGGTCCGGAGCGGGACGGCGTCGCCCTCGATCTCGGCGAAAACGCCGAGCTGATCGTCCGCTTCGACGACGGCCGCGTGGAGGCGGTCAACGCCGGAGAGATCAGCCTGCGCGAGGGCTGAGCCGCGGCTGGAAAACATCCCCAGAGCAGGCAAATTCACAATAAATTTACTTGCGCAGGGGAAGAATCTATGGTATACTCCGGTTAGGACACAAAATACAAGGAGGAGAATACCATGGATAAGCTGCTTAAAAACATTCTTGCCATCGTCGGCTGCCTGGCAGCCCTGGCTGCGATCGCTCTGGTCGTAAAGAAGTTCCTCTGCAAGAAGGGCTGCAAGTGCGGCTGCTGCGACGAGGAAACCAATGATGTGGAAGATTTCGTAGAAGAGGCCACTGAGAAGGTCGAGAACGCCGTCGAGGAAGCCAAGGAATCCGCCGAAGACACCGCCGAGGAAGTCAAGGAGAAGGCCGAGGCTGTCGCCGAGGAGTTCAAGGACTACGCCGACGTGGAGCTTCCCAAGGAAGACTGATCCGCATACAAAAAGAGCACCGGCTCACGCGAGCCGGTGCTCTTTTTGTCGCCTTACTTCGAGGCGGTCTCCTTGACAAAGACGATGGGCAGATCGAGCTCGAGCTCGATCCTGCCATCCCGGAACGTGCCGGTGTAGGTTTCGTCGTCGACCGTGAAGGTCAGCGTGTCGCCTTCCTGCGTCCAATTGCCGAAGTGCGTGTTGCTCTCGACCATCAGAAAGGTGCCGTCGTCGTAGATCTCCAGGTAGTGGGTCTTGTGGACGTCCACGCCGATCTCCTTGGTCTGGGCCAGATACTCCTCCACGGACAGGCCGTTTTCCTCGGCGTAGTAGGCCTCCAGCGATTTGCCGCCCATCGACTCGATGCTGTAGCGGCCGACCGGAGAGACGGGCGCCGGCTTGGTCTCGTTCGGCGCGGCTGCCGCTTCCTTTTTGGAGCAGCCGGTGAAGAACGCCGCGAGCATCAGCACGGCGAGCATGACGGAAAGAATGCGTTTCATCGTAAATTTTCTCCTTTGATGATGGGTTGTCCGACCGGCGGCTCAGCCGCCGACGGAGATCTGCTCGACGGAATAGCCCGCCCGCTTGAGCAGGTTCACGATGCCGAAGGGTCCGACCAGGTGGCCGGCGCCGACGGCGAAGAAGACCTTGTCTCCGGCCTCCAGCCACTGCTTGGCCTTGTCGCACATGCCGGTGTTGCGCTCGGTGATCATCTTCCGGCTGTAGTCAGCCAGAAGCAGAAGCTCGGCCGCTGTGTACTCGTCTGCGGCGCTCTCGTCCTCGGTCATGGCCTGGATCTCGTCGGAGTCGCCCCGGCACCAGGCGGCGAAGAGCTCGTCGGTCTGCTCGCCGTATTCGTCGAGATGGTTCAGGATGCCGCGGATCTCCAGCAGATTCAGCTCGTCCGAGAAGCTTGCCAGCAATTCATACTGGAACTCGGCGGATTCCACGTCGCGGACCTCGATCCCGGCCCGGTGGCAGTAGTTGATCAGCAGACGGTCCATGCCCATCTGCAGATCCAGGCTGGATCTTGTGAGTATGGCGGCCTGCTGCACGAGCTGGGACCACATTCCCAGATTGTACTGCTTCATCAGATCCGGCATCAGCCCGGCCTCTTCGAGCAGGGCGCTCGCCTGGGCGTAGAGGTCGGCCGGCATGTGGTCCTCGACCGTCGTGCCGTCGGTCAGCAGAAAGGTATACATCGCGCTCAGCTGCGCCTCATAGTCCTGCTCGTAGGCGACCAGGTCAAACTCGACCGCGAGCGCATCGCAGCCGTCGAGCGTCGGCTGCAGAAGCTCCAGGGCCTGCTCCGTGCGGCTGTCGCCGATGTGGATCGTGCCGAAGAGATACATCTCCTGCCCGTCGTCGCCGGTCACATGGTAGAGCATCGGGTGGACGCTGCCTGCGGGCGGCGTGTCGGGCTTGCCGGTCTCGCCGGTGGGTTCATCAGCGGGAAGGACAGGGTCGGTCTCAGCGGGGGGGACGGCGCCGGTTTCGGCGGGTCCGTCCGGGCGAGGCGCGGCCGCGGCGGGAAGCGTGCCTGCCTTCCGGCAGCCTGCAAACAGGCAGAAGAGCATCGTCAGCGCGAGCAGAAGAGAGATCGTCTTTTTCATCTCAGTACCTCCAATCCGGACAGAACAGAAAGATCACATCGGATCCGGCGCAGGATTTCCGCAGTTGGCGCAGTAGCGGTCGGACGCGCGGTTGCGCGCGCCGCAGAAGGAGCAGATCCAGGCCGCCTCCGCGGGGGCTTTCGGGCTGCGGCAGACAAAGCAGCGGTTGATGGAACTCGGGTTCTCGGTGCCGCAGTTCCGGCATTTCCAGGTGGAAACCGGGCGCCGCCGCGGCGCCTTGCAGACCAGGCAGACCTCGGAACCCTCCGGGTTCTTCGAGCCGCACAGACGGCAGGTCCAGAGGGCGGCAGGCTTTGCGCGGGGCGAACGGCAGAGCACGCAGGTATCGGCGGTCGAGGGGTTCTGGCTGCCGCAGTGCACGCAGGTCCAGACCTGCAGCTTGACGCCGCGCGGGGCGCGGCATTTCCGGCAGACGCCCTCGCCCTCGGGGTTGTCCGTCCCGCACCAGGCGCAGGTCCAGACGGCGGGCGGCACGTATTTCGGCGAGCCGCAGACGCTGCAGACCGTGTCGGCGGCGGTGTTCTGCCCGCCGCAGTAGGGGCAGACCCAGGTGATCTCCAGCGGCACCGGCGTTTCCACCTCGGGCTTCTGGACGGCCCTGCGCATGCTGAGCAGGAGCAGAAGCCCGCCCACGAGCGCCATGACCAGCGCCGCCCAGAACGCCGAGAGCACAAGCTCGGCAAAGTCGGACATGACGCCGGCTCTCTGCGCGGCATACCAATGGGTCTGCTGGAGAATCAGCATGCCCGTGCCGAGCACAGACCCGGCAATGAGCATGATCCAGCCGGTTTTCCGCAAACGTCTCACCTCCCGGAGCAGGAACGGCAAAGCCGGAGGGCCAGCCGTACAGGGTCAATGGATCCGAAGGGTTCACGGATCCGAATCATAGAGAAGGCCGCCGGCGCCGCCGCGCCGGATCCGCGGAGGGCCGGCGGCCCTCCGCGTGCGGACTCAGACCTCCGCGCAGGCGCAGCCGCCGGGGAGGAGGGTGACCGTCCCGTTTTCCGCCGCAGCGTCCATGGCATAGAGTAGCTTGCCTGCCGGGATGCGGAGCGGCTCGTCGGAATGGTTTACATAACATAGAACGGTCTGGCCTTCGGTCTCGCGCGCGAAGTCGAAGACGCCGCGCTCGGCGCGCAGGACGCGGACCGTGCCGCGCTGCAGCGCGGGCGTGCGGTTTTTCAGCGCCGCGAGGCCCCGGAAGAGGTCCGTAAAGCGCAGGTCCTCTTTCCCCCAGGGGAAGCAGCCGCGGTTGAAGGGATCCATGCAGCCCTCCATGCCGGCCTCGTCGCCGTAATAGATGCTGGGGCAGCCGGGCAGGGTGAACTGCAGGAAGGCCGCAAGCCGGAGCCTGGCAAAGGCGGCCTCGCGCTGATCCGGCTGCAGGCGGAAGGCTGCCTGCGCCGCGCGGTCGCCGCTCCAGCCCGCCAGCTCGGTCAGGATGCGGGGGGTGTCGTGGGTGCCGAGGGCGTTCATCACCGTCTGCAGCACCTCGGGCGGGTAGTTTTCGGCGATCGACATCACCGTCTCGCCGAGGGCGGCGCCGTCGTCCTCCCCGCGGGCGAAGCGCAGGATCGCGGTGCGCCAGGGGTAGTTCATCACGGAGTCCAGCTCGCCGTCGATGAAATAGCGGCGGCGGACCGAATAGGCGGATTTGTTGGAAGCGTCCTCCCAGACCTCGCCGAGCAGGAGGGCGTCGGGCTTCAGGTCCCGCAGCCGCTGCTTGAAGCGGAGGATGAATTCGTCGGGCAGCTCGTCGGCCACGTCGAGGCGGAAGCCGTCGGCGCCGAGCCGGAGCCAGTGGGCGATCACGCTGTCCTCGTCGCGGATGATGTAGTCAAGGTAGGTCTCGTCCAGTTCTCGGACGTTTGGAAGGGTCGGAAAGTTCCACCAGCATTCGTATTCGTCCGGCCAGCGGCGGAATTGGTACCAGCTGTAATAGGGCGAGGCCGTGCCGGCGGAGCAGGCGCCGTTTCCGAAGACGCCCTCGCGGTCAAAATAGACCGAGTTGCTCCCGGTGTGGGAGTAGACGCCGTCAAGGATCACCTTCATGCCGCGTTCGTGGGCGGCCTCGCAGAGAGCGCGGAAGTCGTCTTCGGTGCCGAGCATCGGGTCGGGGCGCTTGTAGTCGGCCGTGTCGTAGCGGTGGTTGGAGAAGGCCATCGAGATCGGGTTGAAATAGAGGATCCCGACGCCGAGGGAGGCCAGATAGTCGAGCTTGGAGCAGATACCGCGGAAATTGCCGCCGAAGAAGTCGTTGCAGAGGATCTCGCCGGCCTCGGGGTCGGGCCGCCATTCGGGGCTCCCGCCCCAGTCGCCGCGCAGGCGGTAGGGCCGGAGCTTGCCGCTCAGGTCGCAGTCGCCGACCTTGCAGAAGCGGTCGGGGAAGATCTGGTACATGACGCGGCCCCGGAAGGCCTCCGGTACCGTGAAATCGGCGGGGATTACGCTGAGCTGCCAGCGGTCGCCGGCCTCCATGTTGGTGCTGTCGCCCTGGCGGAAGAGGCGGAAGGGGCCGGTTTTGCCCGTGACGCGGAACCAGTAGAAGTACAGGCCGCGCGCGTCGGGGACGAAGCGGCAGCGGAAGCAGTCGTAATCGTCGTCCTGGTCGGCCCAGACGAAGGAATATTCGCGGGCGAGGACGCCGTTTTCATGCTCCAGCACGAGCTGGACGGAGCGGCAGGAGAGCTCCCGCGGCACGCGGATGCGGAGCGTACAGCCCTCACCCTCCCGCAGGGTGCCGAAGGGGGCCTTGTCTTGCAGGTCGCGGGAATTGAACAGAATACGCATGAACGGAACTCCTTACGGGAGAGTAGGCGGGGGAAACCCATGAAATGCAATTCGCGGTGCGGATCGCGTGAAATCCCGCTGCGCGGAATGAATTCCGGCGTGATGCTCGCGCATCGCATTTGAAAAGCCGCGCGGGCGGAGGTATGGGAAGCAGGCAGGCGTCGGTCGCTGCCGCAGGGGCGCATCTCTCGCCCCCCTATTGCCTGCGTCATCCCGGTGCCCAGTGCCTGCTCACAGCTTCCAGATATTGTCCACGTACTCCTGGACCGAGCGGTCGGCGGAGAAGACGCCGGACTTCGCGGTGTTGACCAGCATCATGCGGTTGAAGCGGTCGCGGTCGCGGTAGAC
>JAFPFL010000044.1 GCA_017425545.1 Oscillospiraceae bacterium
AGCAGGAAGAAGAGCAGAACGCCAACGCCGATCAGCAGCAGACCGCCGCAGATCGAGAGCACAATGGCAAGCGTGCGGTTCTTTTTGGGCGCTTCGGTTTCGACCGCGGTATCTGTTCCGTAGGCGCCGGTTGTTCCCGCGCCGTAGGCGGGTGTCGCGCCGAAGCCGCCGGATCCCGCGCCGTAGGCGGGTGTCGCGCCGACGCCGGACGTGCGATCTGCCCCTGCGCTTCTGGCCCAGCTGACCGATGCGCCGGCGTCATGCGGCTCGTGCCCGGGGATCTCCGGGGGAACGGATAAGCGCGGCGTCTCGTCAGACGCGGGCGTCACGAAGGCAGCCGCGCCCGCACCGGGCTTGTCCCCGTAGGCAGCGCAGCCGGCAGAAGCGGAGGGAGCAGCCGCGGTAGGGTTGCCTTTGTAAGCGGTGCAGGTCTCAGAGGGAGAGGGATTCGCCGCGGCGGCAAAAGCAGCCGCGCTGCCCCGGAAAGCAGGGCGCACCTCGGAAGCGGCAGCGCCGGCAGCAGAAGCGCTCCCGGCGGGCGATGCCGGGCGAACATCCTGCCCGCAGTTGGTGCAGAAGGAAACGCCGTCGGGGAGTTTTGCGCCGCAATGTTTGCAGAACATGGTCCAAGCCCCTTTCATGACTGGTGCGGCCTGCGGAAGCTCGCAGGCTCTGATTACAATATAGCGTATGCCGGAAAAAAATGCAAGCCCGCATCCCCGGATTCGACACATTTTTCCGCCCGCCGCCCGCCGACCCCGCAGGGGCCACAGGTGTGCGCCCCTGCGGAAAGCTTTCGGCGGCTGCTCACCCCATGATCCTCCGCCTGCGTGGGGTTTCAAATGGGATGCGCGCGCACCGCACCTCCGTTCATTCTGCCGCGGCAAAATGAATTTCGCTCGCCCGCAGGGCGAATTTCATTCCGCCTGCGGCCAAATTTCGCGCAATTCGCGCTGCGGATCGCATTTCATTCCATACCCGCCCCGCGGATCGTATTTCATGATGATCCATCCCCGCGTTCCGACGGCGGCCCGAGGTCAGCCCGCCCTGCGACCGCCTCATTTGCCGCTGCTCTGTCCTTCCACCCCCATCGCCTGCCCGTACAGCGCCGCGGCCATGCGCCAGGTCGGCTTGTCGAGGATCCCGCTCTCCTGCATCCCGCAGCAGTGCTGCAGACTGCGGACCGCCACCGCTGTGTCGCAGTCGAAAACCCCGCTCATCGGGCAGTCGCCGAGATTCGCATACATCCCGTGGAGGTTGTGCAAAACCGCCTGCACGAGCAGGACGTTCGGCTCCCTGCAGCCCTCGGTCATCGCCGCGTTCACCCCCATCTCGATCTGCAGCGGAGCGGCGGGCTCCACCTCGATCCGTGCCGCGGCGAATGCGCGGCGCACCGCGTTCCAGGTCGTCTCGTCGGCCGTGCCGGTCACAGGCAGGCCCTCCATCCGCTGAAATGCCTTCACGCACCGGACGGTCTGCGGACCGTAGATCCCGTCCGGGATCACGGCGGGGATCCCCTCGCGGCATTCGGAGATCGTCCGCAGCATGGTCTGCAGGCTGGTCACAGCCTTTCCGACGTAGGATGTTCCGTTTTGCATGGCGGCGCTCCTTTCTAACGCGCGTCCCGGCTGCCCTCGGAGAGCGGCGCGCCGGGGTATTGGGTCATCCGCGACGAGTTCGCGAAGGACAGAGCCTCATACTGCCGCGTGATCGCAGCAGTCGTGATCGGCCCGAGCTGTCCGGTCTGCGAGATGCCGTTGGCCCTCTGGAAGGCCAGGATCTGCGCCCGGAGCGTCGAGCCGGAGAATCCCAGGGCGGAAAGCCGCCGCGCCGCGTTGGCGTATGTCGTCGGCCCGGCTTCAAGCTGGGGGAAGAGGGCGCCGTTCTGCAGCACCCGCCTGTCGATCCCGGCGTAGACCTCGTAGATCGCGTCCCAGGTCCGCTCGTCAGCCTCGCCGGTCTCGGGCAGACCCGCGTATCGCTGGAAGCTCAGCACAGCCTGGCGCGTGGCCGGCCCGAAGGTCCCGTCCACAGCCGGGACCGGCACCTCCTGCACGAACTGCCCGACCGCCGAGAGCAGGTATTGAAGCTGGGAGACGCGCTGGCCGCGGTCGCCCTGGCGCAGCGGTTCGGGGCCGTCCCAGGACAGGTCCTCGTAACGCAGCCCCTCGGAGCGGAGCTCGGACAGGCCGAGCACGCCGCCGTAGACGCGCTCGATCGCGTTCCAGGTGTTCCGCCCGACGACGCCGTCCGCGTCGAGCCCGAAGACCCGCTGGAAGGTCGTGACCGCCCTCTGCGTGCCCGCGCCGAAGATGCCGTCCGCGGCCAGCTTCGGGATCGCCGGGAAGTTCTGGGAGATCCGGTTGAGCGCCCGCTGGATCAGCGCGACGCTCCGCCCGCGGCTGCCGTAGCGCAGGGCCGTGCCCGGGTAGGAAGACTGGGGCGCGAGCTGCGGCGCGTTCGACACGATCTCAATGTTCGGGCCGTAGTATCTGCGCAGGATCTGGAGCCAGCCGGTGCCCCGGCGGGCGAGGTCCTGGGACCCCCACTGGCTCAGCCCCTCGCAGGTGACAGAGCTGCCGTTGCAGAATTTTGCCGCGAGCGGCTCGATGAAGCCGATGCGGCGGATGTAGTCGTCGAAGAGCTCGTCGACGAGTGCGGAGACGTTCGAGAAGAAGGCGCGCCCCTCATAGAACTGCTGGTCGTAGGCCGTGGAGGACGTGATGTCGAAGGGGTAGCCGCGGATGCGGTAGTATTCGGTGTAGACCCGGTTGAGGGCGTAGGACGTGATGGCCAGGATGTTGGCCCGGAGCGCGTCCTCCTCCCAGGTCGGGTAGATCTCGCTGGAAGCCACGTTCTTGACGTAGTCGGTGAAGCGGACTGTCACGTTCGACGCCCTTGCCGAGGGCGTGCCGAGGTGGACCGTGATGAAGGTCGGCACGTAGGGGAGAACTGTCGCCATGCCGCACCTCCTAAAGCGCCTGATCCGGGACGTCGAAGACCTCGGTCTCCGCGCCGTCGGAGGCGAGGGCGCCGCGCGGGATCAGCCGCGCTTCCTGCACCGTGGTCACGCCGGGGAAGATCTGGGCGGTCTGGACGATGATGTTGTCGTAGTTCGGGTGGCTGACCGTGACCGTGACGTCGGTCCAGCCGCGAGCCTGCTCGGGGCTCAGACTGTTGCTGAGCTCGGGCGTGTCGACGGCGAACGGCGCGGTCTGGCCGCTGTCGTCCGTGAGCTGCAGGTTCAGAAGCAGCCGCCCCCCGTCGGGGCCGGCTTGGGAAACGGAGACCGTCGCGTCCTCGACGGGAACGAACCCCCGCGAGGTCAGCGCCTGAACCTTCAGATAGCCGAAAGCCATAAAGAATCCCTCCTGTCCGGCACATTCTATGCCGGACAGGAGGAAATCGTGCGTTGGGGCAGGGGACCGGGATCAGGCAATCGGCACCCGGCGCCGGGCAAGCTCGCAGGGCGGCCGGACTCCGGCCGCCCTGCGAATGAAACGATGCTGCAATTTCGGTGTCCCTTTGGGACGAATTGAACTGTTACGATTCAAATCTCGCTTTGAATCATACCGCTCGTAATTCACGATTCATGATTCATTTGCGAAGCCTCGCTTCGCCTGTCTCAGCTCCAGAACACCCAGATAAATACGTACCCGACGAAGACCGCGGTCAGCGTGAAGGGGATGCCGATCCTGGCGAAGTCCTTGAACCGCACCTCGCAGCCCTGCTTGCGCAGCAGACCCGTCGCGGTGATATTGGCCGAGGCGCCGACCGGGGTCAGGTTGCCGCCGAGGGTCGCGCCGCAGAGCAGGCCGAAGTAGAGCAGGCACGGATCCTTCCCGGCCAGCGCCACGCCGGAGAGCACCTCCAGCATCGTCGCCACGTATGGGATGTTGTCCACGAACGCGGAGATCAGCACCGAGCCCCACACGATCATCGAGTAGAGCAGGAAGGGCTTGCTGCCGCCGACCTTGGCGATCCAGTTCGCCATGGCCCGGATGATGCCGACGTGCTTGATGCCCGCAATCACCAAAAACAGTCCGAGCAGGAGCAGCAGCGTCTCAAAGTCGATGCTCTTGAGCGCCTTGAGCGCGGAGGTCTCCCTGCGGCGGCGTCCGAGATCAAGCAGCAGCGTGATCACGGCCAGGCCGACGCAGATGTAGCCGTTGATGTTCTTCGGCATGTTCGGAAGGAAGGAAGCCGCGATCAGCAGCAGGACCATCAGAACCAGCATCACGCTCGGCACGTAGTCGCTGACCTCGGTGTGCTCGTCGGAGGAGACCGGCTGGCGGTCTTTGCGGAAGAGGATCATCATGATCGGCACGGTCGCAAGCGCGCCGAGCTCAACGGCGAAGAACATGCCGGGCCGGCCCTTCATCCAGAAGAAGTCCATGAAATTCATGTTCGCGTACTGCTCGGCGCTGAGCATGATCGAGGTCGTGTCGCCGACTAAGGTCGCCGCGCCCTGGAGATTCGAGGAGACCGCAATCGAGAGAATCATCGGCACCGGACTGATCTTGAGCTTCTTGCAGATCGCGATGCCGACCGGCGCGACCATGAGCACCGTCGCGACGTTGTCGATGAAGGCGGAGACGATGCCGGAGAAGAGCGACATCAGAATCGTGACCCACATCACGTTCTTCGCCCGCCGGAGCAGCATGTCGGCGATCCGGTTCGGCATCTGGGATTCGATGAAGAAATAGACGAGGACCATCGTGCCGGCGATCATCATCAAAACGTTCCAGTTGATGACGCCGAGGAGCTGCCGGATGGGCAGGATCCCGAGGGCGAGGTAGACCGCGGCGACGCCGAGGGCGAAGTACATCTTCCACTTCGGCTTGCCGATGATGCCGACGTACATCAGCACGAACAGCACGAGGGCGATGAGTTTCAGCATACTGGCAGACATCAGTTCAGCTTCCTTTCACGGAGACCGGGCGGCACAAAAAAAGACTTTTGCCCACGCCCGGACCGGCCGCATGCAAAAGTCTCGCCGCTTGGTCGCACGCCCGGGTTCAAGGAACCGTACTGACGAACGTGCGAACGCGGGCCAACCCCGCGCCGGCTACTCCCTAATTGATGCGTCTACTATAACAAAGGGGAACGGAAAAGTCAAGAAGGAACTAAGCGACAGGGGAAGAAGGGGATCGGGACGAGGGAACGCCCCGCAGGGGCGCACACTGTGCGCCGGATCCTCCGCAGGGCGGCCCGGGGTCACCCGCCACGTTTTTGGGCCGGAGTCCCAACGGCGCTCTGACTCAGCCCGCCCTGCAGTCAACGACCGGCGTCTGCGCCGCAGGGGGCGGCGTCCTCGACGCCCCGCCAAAGTTCGTCCTGTGGGGGAGCTTTTCTTTGCTCTGCCTGTCGTCGGCACCCCGCTGCGGCTTTTCCGTTGTCGTTCCCGCAGCGGCGCGCTGCCGTGCTGCCTCCGGCGATCCTGCTGCGCCCCTGCCATCCGACGCCCCCGCCTGCAGGAAGCTCCGGCGCTGCTCCTCGGCGGCGCGTTCGACCGTACTCAGCCGCTCCCACTCGGGCACGGCTGCCAGCTGCTGCGCCAGGCATGCCTCCTCCGCGGCGGAAAACGGCCTGCCGCGCGCTTCGTTCTCCGCCAGATAGTCCCGTACCGCCGCGGACAGCCCCGGGATCCCTCTGGTCACGTCGTGCCAGAACGGGGAGATCGGCCTATGAGAAAAATCATAAATACTCTTCTTCGGAAGGGCGGGCGACTCGCCGCTCCGGGCGGCGCTGCCCTCTTTCTCTCTCTCTTCCTCAGTATCAATCTTTTTCTTATTCTCTTTCTTATTCTCTCTCTTGTCGCGGACATTGTCCGGAACGGAGCGCTCCTGCGCGCGGTCCCATTCGGCGTAATGATAGGGCTCGGACTCGTCCGGCTTGCTTCGGTTGATCGCCTTGGTCCGCGAGGAGTCCACAACCGGCTGCAGAAGGGCGAAAACAGCCGCGCCCGAGCCGTGCAGATCGGTGGGCAGAATGCCGTCGAGGGCGTAGTCCATCAAGGCCTCCATCACCTGAATCCGCTGGGCTTTCGGCAGATTTTGCAGGGCGTCGCGGAACGAGCGGTAGAAGGTGAATTGATTGCGGTGCAGAGTGTCGCTGCGCATGGGTCATACCTCCCGGAAAAATACAAGAAATCATCTCTTCAAGACACCCATATTATACCACAAAATCGGTCAAAAGTCAAGTGAAAGATTGATGAAAAAGATTCAAGTATCTTATAAAAATATATTGAAACGTGCAGAAAACAAATCAGAATTTTTCAGTTTTCAAACGAAAGTATCTCTAAAACCAATCGATTTTTTTCAAAAACCGTTCGAAAATTTTCGAAAACCGTTCGATTGTTTTCGGAACCCGAACGGTTTTTTTCAAAGTTCGTTCGAAAAAATTCAAAACCGAAACAGATTTTCCGACCGCCGCGCTGCGCTCCGTTTCATTCCGCCGTCGAACAAAAACAAAAACGGGCGCGTTGCAAAATAGCGCGTAAAAACAAAGACACCAGCTTTCCCCAAAAAAGGGGTTGGCTGGTGTCTCTGTTTGTGGTAAAATTAAGTCGTGACCCAAAACATTACCACAACAGAGTATAGCGTATATGAGCGAAATGGTCAACTACGTTTTTCTCTGAACACAGAAAAAATAATACCGGAGGATGCACCCGTCCGGCTGACAGACGCGCAGCTTGAGAAGTTGGATTACAGGAGACTGTACAGCGCGTTCTCGTCGAAAGGACGAAATCCCGTCACCGACCCGCGGGTGTTGTTCAAGGTATTGGCCTACGCGAGCGAAATTCACATTTACAGCAACCGGCAGATTGTAGACGCATGTGAAAACCGCATTGACATGATCTGGCTGCTGGATGGCGAACCGGTGCCGGATCAGAGCACGATTGCGCGGTTTAAGCAGCGGTGCGCAGCGGAGATCGAGGATCTGTTCTACCAGTATGCCCGTTTGCTGGAGAAACAGGGAGAAACGGACCATGAGGTCGTCTTTATCGACGGGACGAAGATAGAGAGCCGCGCCGGACGGTACACCTTCTGCTGGCGTGGGACAGTGGAGAAGGATTTGACCAAAGTTAAGGAAAAGGTACTGGAGCAGACCGGGTTAAAAACGCTCTTGGGGCTGCAAAAGCGACTGCAAAACACAAAACCGGTAGAGTTTGTCTCCGGCAAGGGAAAGCACAAAAGCCGGGAGCAGCGGGAATGGGAGGAGCTGGAATCGCTTCGGCAGCGCTGGGAGAAGTACGCTGAGGATCTGGAAATCATGGGAGAAAGCCGAAACAGCTATTCCAAGACAGACCCGGACGCAACCTTCATGCGGATGAAAGAGGACCACATGCGGAATGGTCAGCTGAAACCCGCATATAACGTACAGATCGCGGTGAACAGCGAATATATCACGGGAATTGAGGTTTTCTCCAATCGCACGGATTATGGAACGATGGAGCCGTTTCTGCGGCAGCTGAAAAAGAAGCATGGGAAGAAATACAAGAAGGTCACGGCAGACGCGGG
>JAFPFL010000045.1 GCA_017425545.1 Oscillospiraceae bacterium
ATCCCGAACCCGGTCTGCGACGTCAGCTGCCTCGTGCCGTTCCCGGATGTGGACTCCTGCATCAAGTTCGTGCCACACATCAAGCTCGCGAACCTCGACCCGCAGTCGATCGAGTTCATGGACGCCGACATCGTCACGTCGTCCTCCGCCTTCACCGGCATCCCGACCTTCCCCGAGCGCGTGAAGGACGCGGACGTGGGCGCGAGCCTGCTCGTGACCTTCGTGGGCTCGGACGAGGACGAGCTCGACCAGAAGCTCATCAAGCTCGGCAAGATCGCCGAGGAGGCCGGCGCGCTCGACGTGCTCGTCGTCGCGACCAGCTCCAACAAGAAGGCCGCCTGGGCCGCCCGCTCGAGCTTCCTGACCGCCATCGAGGCCGACACGAAGCTGCTCGACGAGATGGACGTCGTCGTCCCCGTCGACAAGATCCCGGCGTTCCTCATCTACATCCGCCAGCTCGGCGAGGAGGAGGGTCTCACGATCCGCAACTTCGGCCACGCCGGCGACGGCAACCTCCACATCTACTGCTGCTCCAACGATCTGGAGGAGGACGAATTCAAGCGCCGCACCAAGATCATCATGGACAAGGCCTATGCCAAGTGCGCAGAGCTCGAGGGGCAGGTCTCCGGCGAGCACGCCATCGGCCACGCGAAGATGCAGTATCTGCGCGAGTCCGTCGGCGAGGACGTCTTCGCGCTGATGGGCGAGATTAAGCGCGTCTTTGACCCGAACTACATCCTCAATCCCGGCAAGGTCTGCGACGCCTCTCTCGTCGGCTGAGAAGAAAGGAGAACGCTATGCTGAAAATACTCGTTTGTGTCAAGCAGATCCCGGACGTGGATCTGGTGAAGATGGACCCCGAGACCGGCAACCTCGTGCGCGACGGCGTGCCGACGCTCACGAACCCGCTGGATCTCAACGCCCTCGAGGCGGCCGTGCGCGTGAAGGAGCAGTACGGCGGCGAGGTCACCCTCGTCACGATGGGTCCTCCGATGGCCGAGAGCACGCTGCGTGAGTGCCTCGCCGTCGGCGGCGACGACGCGATCCTCATCACCGGCCGTCCCTTCGGCGGCGCGGACACGCTCTCCACGAGCTATTCCATCGTGAAGGCGGCCGACATGAAGGGCAAGTTCGACCTCATCTTCTGCGGCAAGGAGACGCTCGACGGCGCGACCGGTCAGATGGCCTCGCAGCTGGCGGAGCGCTTCGACGCCTCGCAGATCTCCTGCTGCTACAGCATCGAGCAGATCGCGGACGGCAAGATCCGCGCCGTGCGCGCGCTCGAGGACGGCAAGGAGACCGTGGAGGCGACGCTGCCCTGCCTGCTCACCGTGGAGAAGGACAACTTCTACGGGAGACTGCCGAACCTGAAGGCCTATCTCGACGCGAAGACCGCCGAGATCACGACCTACACGGAGAACGACATCGACGGGCTCGACCTCAATAAGATCGGCGTGCCCGGCTCCGGCACGATCGTGCCGAAGATCTATCCGCCCGAGCTGCCCGAGCCCGGCCAGATCATCAGCACCGGCAGCGCCAAGTCCGACGCCAGACGCCTCGTGGAGATTCTGGCGGAAAAGGGTTCGATTTAAGGAGGGCAATGGAATGCAGAAATCTGACTACAAGAATATGTGGGCCTACATCGAGCACGACGGCAAGACCGCCGCGCCCGTTGGCCTGGAGCTCTGCTGCGAGCTGAGAAAGCTCTGCGACACGACCGGCGACAAGCTCTACGCCGTCATCATCGGCGATCTGCCGCACGAGGAATGCGACAAGGTGCGCGAGTGCGGCGTGGACGGCATCATCTATGTGAGCGGCACCGGCTACGACTACTTCAACACCGACGCCTATGCCAACGCCTTCACGGTGCTCTCCAGAAAGTACAACCCCTCGGCGATCTTCGTCGGCGGCACGATCAACGGCCGCGACTTCGCGCCCCGCTTCGCCGTGCAGCTCGACACCGGCTGCACCTCCGACGCGATGGAGCTCGAATACGATCCCGAGACGGGCGACATTCAGTTCATCGAGCCCGCCGTCGGCGGCAAGATCATGGCCGTCATCACCGTGCCCGTCATGCGCCCGCAGGTCGGCACGATCCGCCCCGGCACGTTCAAATACGCGCCGACCGGCCGCAAGGCGGAGATCGACGTCATCTGCGAGGAGATCAACTTCGATCCCGAGGCGATCCGCTGCCGTCACATCGACTTCGTGCCGGACGACATTGACCCCGAGCTCGACATCGCGAACGCCGACTGCATCGTCTGCGTCGGCAACGGCCTGAAGGACTCCGAGCATCTGGAGCGCTACCGGGAGCTGGCGAAGCTCCTCGGCGGCAAGATCGGCTGCACGCGCCCGCTGTTCGACCGCGGCATCCTGCCCTACAAGCTGCAGATCGGCCAGTCCGGCGTCATGGTCAAGACGAAGCTCTACATCAGCTTCGGCGTCTCCGGCGCGGTGAACCACACCGCCGGCGTGGACGCGGATCTCTTCATCGCCGTCGACAAGAACCCCGAGGCGCAGATCTTCAACTACTGCGACTACGGCATCGTCGGCGACATGGACGCCGTCTGCGACGAGATGATTGAACAGCTGAAGGCACGCAAGCAGTAAACAGTTCAAACAAAAACAGCCGAACCCGTTTGGGTTCGGCTGTTTTTTCGTCCTGTAGGGGCGGATCTCATCCGCCCGCGCGGGACGATGATAACATCTTGCCGGATTTTCGGCGCGTTCGCAGGCATCAAAATCGGCTGTAGGGGCGACCTGTGGTCGCCCGCGCAGGATCATGTGATTGCAATGCCGCGCCACGGCGAATTGGCGCCGTTTTCAGTCTGGCAGAGCGGGCGACCAAAGGTCGCCCCTACAG
>JAFPFL010000006.1 GCA_017425545.1 Oscillospiraceae bacterium
CGCGCCGCTGCGGGGTGCGGGGCTCGCCGGGTCCTACAGCTCCTTTGCCCTGGCAAGGAGCTCCGGGGAGATGTGGCAGTAACCGGCCGGGTTTTTTACCAGATAATCCTGATGGTAATCCTCGGCGTCGAAGAACTGTTCGAGGCGGCCGTGCTCGATCGCGGGCTTCCGGCCGAGCTTCTGCGCAAGCTCGGCGAGCGAGGCTTCGACCTCCGGGGCGAGGCTCTCGTCCTCGTACCAGATGCCGGTGCGGTACTGGACGCCGAAGTCCATGCCCTGCCGGTTCATCGAGAGCGGGTCGATCGTCATATAATAGCAGTCGAGCAGCTTCTTCGTCGGCAGGACTGTCTCATCATAGACGACCTCGACGGTCTCGGCGTGGCCGGTATGCTCGTATTTGACCTGATCGTAGGTCGGGTTTTCAGTATGGCCGTTGGCGTAGCCCACGCGCGTGGACTCCACGCCGCGGAGCTGGCGGACAAAGTGCTGGGTGCCCCAGAAGCAGCCGCCGGCAAGATAGATCTTTGTCATGGTTTTGACCTCCGGATTGGTTGGATTTTGTATGTTGGGAAATGCTTTCTTGAATGAAATGCAATTCGAGCAGCGAATTGCGTGAAATTCCGCTGCGCGGAATGAAATTCGCCCTGTGGGCGAGTGAAATTCATTTTGCCTTGCAAAATGAATGGCGGTGTGATGCTCGCGCATCACATTTGAAAACCCAGGGGGGAGGAGACAACCGGGCGGACAGGCGTCGGCAGGTTTGACCCCTCTCAGGCGCTTCGCGCCAGCTCCCCCTAAGGGGGAGCTTTTCGTAGGGATCATCGCCCCTCATCCACTCCTTTGTATAAGTTCGCGCAGCCAAATCAAAGATTTGGGCGCTCACTTACGCAAGCGGTCCCCCTTCTCCCCGCTTGATGGCGGGGAGAAGGCTTTGCCAATTGCCTGTTCCCTGCAGCCTTACTCCTCGCAGCGCTGGACCAGCTCGACGGCCGGGGTTCTGCTCTCCGGCGGGGCGATCATCTCGCGCGTGCAGCCGCGGCTGTGCAGGCAGCGCAGAGTCTGGCGCACTGCGCCGGCCGTCTCGCGGTCGGCGATCTCCAGCGCGGCAAGCTGCGCCTCCCGCACCGGCTCGCCCGCGCAGCCCAGGGTCCCGCAGAGCAGGTCCGCCTGGCGGGTCAGGTAGTTCTCCCGCTCCGGACCGACCAGCGAACCGCCCGCCGCCTTCACGGCCAGGTGGATGCTCTTGAGCGTCTGCCCGGAGACCTCGCAGCCCGTCTTGAGCGCCAGCACCGTGCGCAGAGCGCTCGCGTAGAAGCCGTTGACCGTCTCCTCCGCCGCAGGCGCGATGGATTCGTAGAAGCCCAGCAGCCGGTCGGCGCCGCCGTTGTTCCGGATCGCCGCGCAGATCGCCACGGCCTGCCCGGTCAGCGTCGGCTCCCAGGGCTCCAGCACGACCGTGCCGGTCCCCTGCTCGCTGCGGTTGCGCGCGTCGGTGCGCGCCTGGCGGTAGAGGATGAAGCGCTTGGCCGCGGCGTGGTAGCCGTGGTTCATCAGCACCTGCTCCACCATATCCTGGATCCGCTCGACCGCCGGGGCAGGGTTGCCCGCCTGCTCCAGAAGGGTCGTGACCTCCCAGGCGAGCTGGTCGGCGATGGCCTGGCGCTCGTTCTGCTCCGTGTCCGCGCGGAAGGATTTCTCGATCGCGTCGGAGATCTTTTTCATATCGAAGGGGACGATCCGTCCGTCGCGCTTTTTGATGACTGATATAGACATGAGCTGCCCTCCGTTCTCGATCCGCCGCCGAAGGCGGCTTTCCGCCTGTACTGTTTTTCCATTATACCACAGGCGGCGGAGCTTTTCCACCGTTTCCGGGATTTATTTTTTCCCCCTTTTCGACAAAAACCATCGAAAAAAGTCATTTTCCATCGATTCGGGGGTTGGAAAAGGAAAACAGGTGTGATATAATGTGCCATATTAGGTCACACCGACCCGGAAGCAGGACCGGCGGACCCTCGAAAGGATGAATTGCGTTTCATGCTGACCCAGGTGATCAACGGCCCGATGTTCGCCGAAATGGTGCGCAGCGGAACTGCGAATCTCGCGGCCAACCGCCAGATCGTCAACGATCTCAACGTCTTCCCGATCCCCGACGGGGACACCGGAGACAATATGTATATGACCATGGACGCCGGCGCGTCCGAGCTCAAAAACGCCCCCGGCGAGTCCCTCTCCGAGGCCGCCGCCACCGCCGCAAAGGGCATGCTCCTCGGCGCGCGCGGCAACTCCGGCGTGATCCTCTCCCGCATCTTCGCGGGTATCTCGCACGGGCTCAAGGACGTCAGTCAGGCGGACCTGCCCTCCGTGCTCCGCGCCCTGCGCCAGGGTGTGGAGGAGGCCTACCGGGCGGTGTCCGTCCCGGTGGAGGGGACGATCCTGACCGTCTACCGCGACGCGGTGGAGTACGCCGGCAAGCGGCTCACAGGCGAGAGCACGCCGGAGAGCTTTGCCAACGACTTCCTCAGCGAGCTGCACGCCTCTCTCGACCGCACGCCCGAGCTGCTCGACGTGCTGAAGCAGGCCGGCGTCGTGGACAGCGGCGGCGCCGGCTTCGTCTACATCGTCGAGGGGATGCTCTCCGCGCTCAACGGCGAGTCCACCGCCCCGCAGCAGGAGCTGGCGCCCGCCGCCGCGCCAAAGGGACCGGACATCTCCCTGTTCACCGAGGACAGCGAGCTGAAATTCGGCTACTGCACCGAGTTTCTGCTCCGCCTGCAGCGCGCCAAGGTCGATCTCGAGACCTTCGAACTCGACCGGATCCTGAAATATCTGAACGGCGTCGGCGATTCCGTGGTCTGCTTCCGCGACGGCAGCATCGTCAAGGTCCACGTGCACACGCACCGGCCGGGCGACGTTCTGAACGAGATGCAGAGGTACGGCGAGTTTCTGACCCTCAAGATCGAGAACATGACCCTGCAGCACAGCGAGACCCACATTCACAATGCCTTCACCCCCGCCCGGCAGAAGCCCCACAAGGCCGGCGCGATCGTGGCCGTGGCCGCCGGCTCCGGCATCCGCGAGACCTTCCTCGAACTCGGCTGCGACGCGGTCGTCGACGGCGGGCAGAGCATGAACCCCGCGGCGGAGGACTTCGTCCGCGCCTTCTCGGAGATCAACGCGGACACGATCTACGTCTTCCCGAACAACGGCAACGTGATTTTGACCGCGCGGCAGGCTGCCGAGCTCTATGACAGAGCCGCAGTCCGCATCATCCCCTCGAAGACCATCGGAGAGGGCTACGCGGGCATCTCGATGATCGACCTGAGCTCCAACGACCCCGACGAGATCGTGCGCGGCGCCGAGGAGGCGATCTCCGGCGTCGTGACCGGCCACGTCTCCGCGGCCAACCGCGAGACGAAAAAGGACGGCGTCGAGGTCCATCCGGGCGACTACATCGGCTTCGCGGACGACGTCATTTACGTAGACTCCCCCGACCGCGAGACGGCGGCGGCGGAGCTGGCGCGGGCGCTCAAGGCCGGCGACTTCGACATCCTCCTGCTGGTGGCAGGCAGGGAC
>JAFPFL010000046.1 GCA_017425545.1 Oscillospiraceae bacterium
GCCGACGGTCTCATCGACGAAGATCATGTCGTCCTGCTCATCCTGATGCTCGAAGCGGATATAGACGTCGCCGAACTGGCCGTGGCCGCCGGACTGCTTCTTGTGACGGCCGTGCTGCTCGACCTTCTTCTTGATGGTCTCGCGGTAGGCGATCTTGGCGGGACGGAGCTCCGCCTCGACCTTGTACTTGGAGGCGAGCTTGGCGATGATGACGGACAGGTGAATGTCGCAGACGCCCGCGATGATCAGTTCCTTGGTCTCGGGGTCGTTGCCATAGGTGAAGGAAGCGTCTTCCTCGTTGAGCTTCACGAGGCCGGCGGCGACCTTGTCTTCCTGACCCTTGGTCTTGGCGTAGATGGCCATGCGGTAGCAGGGCTCGTCGTACTCCATGGGCTTCATGTTGACGATCTTGCCGGGCATGCAGAGGGTGTCGCCGGTGCGGACGGAAGCCAGCTTGGTGAACACGCCGATGTCGCCGCAGCAGACCTTGGAGGTCTTGGTGTTGTCCTTGCCGCGCGGGAAGAAGGTGTTGCCCAGCTTCTCGTTGGTGCCGGTACGGCCGTTGACGACGGTGAGGGTGTCCTCGATGTCGCCGGAAATGACCTTGAAGTAGGAGTTCTTGCCGTACTGGTCGGACATGGTGTTGAAGACGAATGCAATCGGGCTGCCCGCGGGATCCATCTTGAACTCGCCCTCGTTGCCGTCGTCATCGATGGTGACCATGGGCTTACCCTCCAGGGGATTGGGAGCGAACTTGACCAGGTTGGCCATCAGGGCGTTGACGCCAAGGCCGGTGACGTTGCAGCCGCAGAAGACGGGGGTGATGGTTCTCTGTGCGATGCCGTCCTTGATGCCCTTGGTCAGCTCTTCGGGGGTGAAGGGCTCTTCCATGAAGAACTTTTCCATGAGAGCTTCGTCGGTCTCGGCGACCTGCTCGTTGAGCTCCGTCATGTACTCTTCGATCTTTTCCTCGGCGTCGGCGGGCAGGGCGATCTCCTTGCCATCGGCGTCATAGGCCTTCTTCTCGATCAGATCGACGACGCCGACAGGCTGCTCGCCGCTCAGAATGGGGAAGGTGAAGGGGATGACGGAGGCACCGAAGGTATCCCGCATGCTCTGCAGGGTGCCGAAGAAGTTGGCATGCTCCTCGTCCAGCTTGGAGACGTAGAACATGGCGGGCAGCTCGCGGTCGGCCAGAGCCTTCCAGCCCTTTTCGGTGCCGACGGCGATGCCGGACTTGGCGGTCAGAACGATGACGCCGCAGTCGGCCACGCGCAGGGACTGCACAACTTCACCGGCAAAGTCAAAGTAGCCGGGGTTGTCCAGAACGTTGATCTTGGTATTGTTGTATTCCACGGGGATCACGGAAGTCTTGATAGAATACTGTCTCTTCTTCTCTTCGTCGTCAAAGTCGGAGACAGTGGTACCGTCGGCGCGCTTGCCCAGACGGGTGATGACCTTGGTGTTGAACAGCATGCTCTCGCAAAGGGCGGACTTACCGTCGCCGCCATGGCCCAGCAGTGCAATGTTGCGGATATCCTTCGCTGTGTACATAGATCGTTTTTCTCCTTTCGTGCGGCCCAAACGCCGTTTACGCCACAATTGTTCCTATTATATACAATGATGATGCGCTTGTCAATTATGAATTCGCCTGATTTTTCCGCAGAAACTGCAGTTTTCCGCCTTCCGCCGTCTCAGAAATGTCTGGCCCACGACGTGAGCAGCAGCGTCGGAAGCAGCCATGCGCCGACGTAGAGCAGCAGATTGAAGGCGGTCGCCGTTTCGGTGGCGGGAAGGGCCGCCAGGACGGCGGTCAGGAGCAGACCGGCGATGCCGCTGAGGATTGTCAGCACCGTGGCGAGCACGGTGGCGGAGCGGAGCATCCGCCCGCCCGCGGCTGCCTGGGCAAAGCCGGAGAAGCTGTCCTCCGTCAGGACGGCGCCCTGATCGCCGGAGTCGCGCATCTCCGTCTCGGACAGGCGCAGCCGCTCCTTGGTGGAGGGATAGGCGAAGGCGCCGGTCGGGATCCCGAATTTTGCCTTCAGGAAGCCGGGCGTGCCGAGGAAGGTCCGGGTCACCAGGATGCCCTTGAAATGGCGGTTGCCGGCGATCGCGGCCAGACCCTTCCGCAGCTTTTCGGGCGCGGCGTACTTGACGGCGAAGACGCCGGCAAGCTCTCCGTTGATGGAGACGTAGACGGCCTGGCGGACCTTAGTGCCGCGGTCCATGTGGACGCCCATGTGGCGCATGAAGTCCAGAGAACCCATCAGAACGACGTCGCCGATGATGGTCGCGCCGATGCCGCCGGAGTCATAGTAGCGGAAGCTGTCGACGCTGTAGCGGCGGCAGGCATGCGCCCGCAGCAGTTCCTCAAAGAGCGGGGACAGGGCGCTGACCGAGCGGCGGGTGGCCGCCGCGGCATAGGCGATGATGCGGTCGGGATTCCCGTTGTAGACCTTGAAGCCGTTGAGACGGAGGGAGCCCTCCGGGAAAATGTCGTCGTCGCCGATCAGAATCGAGTGCTCCCCGCCGAAGACCTCGGCGCCGTGATAACCGCACAGGGCGGCGCCGGCGTCAGCCAGACGCAAAGAGAGCAGACGGAGCAGCCGGGGATAGGCCAGGAAGGCTGCCAGCGGCGTGCATCCGATGAAGATCAGCGAGCCTGTCCAGAACAGATCCTCATCCAGTCCGAAGGCGATCAGCAGCGTGATGACGAGGCCGCTGAGCAGGGCGACCGGCACGTAGATGCTCGTGCTCTTCGTGCACAGGTCGCGGGTCTCCAGCTTCTGCATGAAGCGGTCCACGTCCGGGGCGGTCCGTATCAGACCGCGGCTGCCCTTGGTGATGTCCTGGACCTCGGCGACGCCGGCAGTGGGCTCCTTTTCCCGAAGCTGGCGCACTGTCAGCGTCAGTCCCATGTAGCGGTCATATTTTCCCCACAGGGAGATCATCAGCAGCAGTCCGATCACAACGGTGAACTGCGGACGGAGCTGATCCGCCGCACGGAAGGTGTCCAGCGCGGTGAAGAGGGTGGCGGGGATCAGGAGCAGGTCGGGGCTGTGCTCCTTTCGGAACAGACTGCGCGCCGCCTCGCCGTAGAGCCGGTGGTTCGTCGCGAACATTGCGATCAGCAGAGCGAGCAGCAGATAGACTGTGGTGCCGCCGGAGAAGATATCCGGCAGGAACCGCCAGTTCAGACTCAGATAGAGCGTGAAGAACAGACTGAGCAGGGTGAATAGACCCGTGACGACCACGCGGAAGCCCAGAGAGGACAGGACCTTGACGTATTTGCGGTAGGCCTCGTCCGGGTGCAGCGCGTCGACCTCCGGCCGCGGCGCCTGGGCTTTTCTGCGCGCCGGAGCCGGCCTTGCGGCGGGTTCGCGGCGCGGCTGGCGCACCTGCGCGCCTTGACCTTCGGCCCGCTCCCGCAGTGGACGGCGGACGGAGGCGGAGTACACAGTTTCTCCAGCTGTCTGCGAAGCCGACTCGGATGGCCTGGCCGCCGCCGCGGCTGCCGGGACAGCTGCCGTACCTGTAGCTGCCGCCATGGTGCTGTCGACGGCTTCGTCGCTGCCGGCTGCCTGTGCCGGGGCGGTTTCTGCGGGCGCTTCCGGTTCCGCGGAGCTGTCGCTCTGCGGCGCCGGGGCGGTTTCCACAGGCGTCCCCGCGGCCGCGGGCGTTCCCGGAAAGGCAGACGGTTCGCGCTGCAGATCCCTGGCCGGCTCTGCCGGCGCCTGCGGTTCTGCCGCTGGCCGTTCGGCGGGAATCCGGGCTGCGGGCTCGCTCGTTTCCGCACGGCGCTGCGGCCGTTCGGCTGACTCATTCGCTTCCACCCTGTGCGGCGGCTGTTTGGCCGGCGCCGGAGATTCCGCAGGCTTTGCGGTTATGGGCACGCGCGGGTCAAAGAGATCGTCGTCAAAGACAGGGCGGCGCTGCGGCCGGGATGCCGCAGGGCGTTCTGCCCGGGGCTGGGGATCTGCCGGCGTCAGGCCGGCGGTATTTTCTTCCACCGTGGAGATCTCGCTCGGGATCTCCGGGGGAATGCGGACGGAAGAGGATCTGCGGCGGGATTTTTTCGCGTCGGACGCGCCGCGGGCGGAGCTGAACGCGGGCGGGACTTCCTCCATCGGAACCGCTGCGGCAAGCAGGTCTTCCAGATGGAAGACGCCGGAGCGCGGTCCGTCGGAGCCGCCCTGCATCCGGACCTGCGGGATCAGATCCGGACCCTCCGGTCCGTATTCCTCGCGGACCGGCGCGCTCTGCGGCACGGGAGGTTCTGCAGGCTCCGCTTCGGGCTGCTCGTCCTCGCGAAAGAAGGGCTGCATGGGGATCGTTCCCTGATCGGAGGCGGAAAGCCCCTTGATCCAGTCGGGGATCTCCGCGTCCGCCGGCGCTTCGCCGGAGTCGCGGTACTCCTGCAGCCAGGCAGGGATCTCATCCGGATCGCGGTCCTGCCTGCGGATGCCCGGCTCGAAGGAATCGTCCAGCGGAAGCTGGTTCGGCAGGCCCCAACCGCCGCTGCTGTTTGTCGGGCGGGGGTGGAAGCCGGTGAGCGGGAGCTGGTCCGGAAGCAGATCCTCTGCCTGCGGGACCATGTCCTCCGGGACGGACTCGTCGCCAAAGAGGAAGGAATCGTCCGTGCCGAAATCGTCCGGGGCTTCGACCGCCGGGTGCAGCAGCCGGTAGAGCCAGCCGTGCTTTTTCGGACGGGGTTCGGAGCCGGCCTTCCGGTCGGGCGCGGGGATTTCCGCCGCCGGAGCGGTCTGTTCCGGCAGGTCGGCGGCGGGCTCGGACGCCTGTTCCGCCGGCGTCCCGGCAGGCGCAGCTGCTTCTTCCGCTGCGGCCGCTGTAGTCGCGGATATCTCCTCCGCCGGGATTTCAGTGGGCATATATGCTTCTTCCGAAGGGGCTTCGGCGTGCCTGCGCCGCTTCCGCTCCGGCGTTTCGGCGGTCTCAGCCGGCGCCGACTCAGCCGCCTGCGCCGTCATGGGGAACAGTTCGTCCAGAGAGGGAAGCGTGTCGCGTGTCACGGAGCCGCCCGACGCCGCGCGCGCGCCGGACAGAGAGAATGCCCTGGTGTCGCCGTCTGCCGGCCGCTGAGCCGGCCGGGCGGGGATTTGCCGGGTCGCCTGCATGGGATCAGCCGCCGAAGCGGCAGGCTTCGGCTGGGCCGGGTTCTTCGCAGCCTTTGGCGCAGACTTCGGCGCTTCTGCCGCTGCGTCCGCGCGGGGATCTGCTTTTTGATCGCCGGCGCGGAATCTTCCGCGCGCAAGCAGACGGTCCACGGCGGCAAAGAGCTCGTCGTCCGACCAGCCGTCTCCGCCCTCTGCGGGCTCTGCCCCGGCATTCCCGGTCTCCGCCATTTCCGCGGCAGGGGCGGGAGCTGGCTCTGAGGCTTCTGCGGCGGGCTGGTCCGAAACTGCCTCCGTCTGCGCCAGGACGTCTTCTTCAAAGACAGGCGTTTCTTCTGCAGGGGCAGGCGCCTCCGTCGGCTGTTCGTCAGACGCCGCTTCGGCAAGCGCGCGTCTGCTGCGCTTTTCGGCCTTCCGCATGGCGCGGAGGGCTCTCCGGCTCAGAACCTGGCCTTCCGGCGCGGATTCCTCCGACGCCGCGGCTTCGGCGCCTTGGCTGTCGGATCTCGTCTTCTGCAGCGCCTCGTCAATATTCAGCTTGTAGGGTTTGCAGTCGTCAACGGACGCGTCATCCCGGTCAGGAAGCGGTCCGGAGGACGAACGGCCGGCGTCTTCCAGGTCGTCAGTCTCGCCGAACTCCGAGAGAAACATCGCCTGCAGCTGCTTTGCAAAATCATCCGCGGGCTTCATCTCGCGGGCAGGCTGCTCCGTTCTCGGCTCGGAAGAAGGCGCTTTTGATTGATTACCATGCTTTTTCATTGCGCTGACGCACTCCAAATACTCAAATTAACTTCTCTGTCGCAATGCTTCGTAGAGAATGACCGCCGCTGCGGCGGAGGCGTTGAGGGAGGAGATATGACCCTTCATCGGGATGCTGACCAGGACGTCGCAGCTCTCGCGGACCAGCTTGCTCATGCCCTCGCCCTCGTTTCCGATGACGATCGCGGCGGGGCCGGTCAGGTCGGTTTTGCAGAGCTCGCTGTCGGCGTCTGCGGCTGTGCCGTAAATCCATACCCCCTTCTCCTTCAGAGAAAGGATGGTCTGATGAATGTTCGCGACCCGGGCGACGGGCAGGTACTCGACTGCGCCGGCGGAGGTCTTCGACACGACGGCAGTGAGCCCCACGCTGCGGCGCTTGGGGATGATGATCCCGTGCGCGCCGGCGCATTCCGCGGTGCGGAGGATCGCGCCGAGGTTGTGCGGATCGGAGAGCTCGTCGCAGATTACGATCAGCGGCGCCTCGCCGCGCTCGGCGGCCAGAGCCAGAATGTCGTCCACAGAGGCGTACGCATGGGCGGCCACGGCGGCAATCACGCCCTGGTGGGCGCCGGTCGGGCTCATCTGGTCCAGCTTCCGGCGGTCGGTCGGCACCACAACGGCGCCGGCGTCGCGGGCCATCGCGGCAAGCCGCGCAAGGGAACGGTCCGTGCTGCCCTCGGCAACATAGACCTTGTCGATCTGACGTCCGCTCTTCAAGGCCTCGGTCAGGGCGTTGCGCCCTTCGATCATGCCCTCGGGCAACTCGGCGGGGAAGGGAGGACGGGAATTGTTCTGCTGTTCTCGTTTCATAAGAAATCTCCATCAGGTCATAATCTGACCAGCTTATACAATATCTAATTTATTATAGCAGAGACAGTCCAAAAGGGCAAGCACAATCTCGGCGTTTTTCGACAATTGCGCAAAAAACAGCTCCCCTTGCGGGGAGCTGAGAAGAAGCGTTTCCGGACGCCGCTGCGCGGCAATCCGCGTCGGAAGCTTTCATCTTCGGAGCTCAGTGCGTCTTTTTGCCGAAGAGCACCGCGCCGATGATCGCGGTCAGCGGCACGGCGAGAATGACGCCGATGCTGGCCGAGAGCGCCGAGACCAGCTCGACGGACAGATACCGCGAGGAGGTCAGAGACAGGTAGCTCGCGCCCTGCATCCAGAGCCGGATCACAAGCACGAGGCTGCTGCCGACGAAGGCCAGGATCAGCGTGTTCGTCATCGTGCCGACCATGTCTCGGCCGATGTGCATGCCCGATTTCCAGAGGTCCTTCCAATTCAGCGACGGATTGACCGCCCGGAGCTCTCCGACGGCGGAGGACAGGCTCATCGCCACGTCCATGACCGCGCCGAGCGAGGAGATGATGATGCCGGCCGTCAGAAGCCCGTCTAAATGGACGCCAAAGCCGCGCTGCTGGAAATTCGCGAGATCCGCAAAATCGGAGCCCGCGTCATACATCGCGTAGCTGTCGATGCGGAGAATCGACTGGGCCAGCGCAGAGAAGGCGGCGGCCAGAGCCATGCCTGCGACGGTTCCGAGGATGGCGCAGACAATCTTTTTGCTCGTCCCGCCCAGGATCAGAAAACTCATGACGGCGACGAGCACACAGAGCCCGAAGGCCAGCGGCACCGGCTGCGCGCCCTTCAGCCACAGCGGGATGAAGATCCAGATCAGGGTGACGACGGTCAGAAACAGGCCGAGCAGGGATTTGAGGCCGGTCCGCCCGCCGACGATGACGACGGCGACCAGAAACAGACCGAGCACCAGCCAAACCAGACCGGAGCGGTCGTAGTTTTTCATGTCCAGGCTGACGATCTCCCCGGTGTCCGCGTTCTCCGCCTGCAGTACCGAGATGCTGTCTCCCTCGGAGACCTTCTCGCTCGTGTAGATGCCGACGAAGTGGGGGTTGGAGAGGGGAAGCGTCTCGCCTGCGTGCGTGCCGCTTTTCAGGCGGACGAGCAGGAGCTGGCTGCCGGATTCCCTCCCGTCCGGGCTGTTCGGGTTCGGAGAGACGGTGTCCTTGGAGATGTTCACGACCTCCGCCCGTTCCACACTGACCCGGATTGTGTTCCCGCCGCTCCGGTATTCGCCCTCCTCCCGGCTGCCCGCATAGAAGGGGACGTTCCGGTTCGCTGTGATCAGCAGATACAGAAACACGCCGAGGCAGACCAGCAGGAGTATGATCGCCGGCACGCTGCGCCGGAGCGCCTGCAAAAATCCGCGCGGCTGCGCCGCCTTGACCGGGGCCGCTTTCTTTTCCTTCATGGCTGTCGATCCGTCCTTTTCTGAGCTGCGTCTATCATATTCCATTTTTTGCGGCTTGTCAACGCGATTCGGACAAAAGCCTTGCAATCCGGAACCTGAAATGCTATAATATACTGAATTATAATGGGTATGGTATCGAAACCCGTCGGAGGAATGAACTTTGGAACGTAAAACGCCCCTGATCCCTGTGGAGGAGCTGCGCCGTCAGGATGAGATCAGCGATTATCTGAAGAGCTTTTGGGAAAAGCAGGGCAAGACCCCGGTCGCCTACGTGGAGACCTACGGCTGCCAGCAGAACGAGGCGGACTCCGAGCAGATCCGCGGCATTCTGGGGCGCTGCGGCTACGGCCTGACCGACACGGCCGAGGGCGCGGACCTCGTGGTCATCAACACCTGCGCGATCCGCGAGCACGCCGAGCAGCGCGTGTTCGGCAACGTCGGCGCCCTGGTCCACACCAAGCGCCGCCACCCGGGGCAGAAGATCTTCGTCTGCGGCTGCATGATGGGTCAGCCGGAGGTCGCCGAGCGGATGCGCAAATCTTATCCGCACGTCGACGGCGTCTTCAATCCCCACCACCTCTGGCAGCTTCCCGAGCAGCTCTACCGGGTCCTGATCCGCCATAAGAAAGCGGACTTCACCGAAAAATCCGACGGCGCGATCGCCGAGGGCCTGCCCGTCGTGCGCACGAACAAGCTCAAGGCCTGGGTCTCGATCATGTACGGCTGCAACAACTTCTGCACCTACTGCATCGTTCCCTACGTCCGCGGCCGCGAGCGCAGCCGTCTGCCGGAGGACATTCTGGCCGAGTGCAGAGCGCTGATCGCCCAGGGCTATAAGGAGATCACCCTGCTGGGCCAGAACGTCAACTCCTACGGCAAGGATCTCGGACTTGGCGTCGATTTTGCCGACCTGCTGGGCAGCATCGCGGAGCTCGACGGGGAATTCACCCTGCGCTTCATGACCTCCCATCCGCGCGACGCGAGCAGGAAGCTTTTCGACACGATGGCTTCCCACGAAAAGATCGCCAAGCAGTTCCACCTGCCCTTCCAGTCCGGCAGCGACCGGGTTCTGAAGGCCATGAACCGCCACTACGACCGCGCCCGGTATCTGAGCCTGATCGAATACGGACGGAAGGTCATGCCTGACATTGTTTTCACCTCCGACGTGATCGTCGGCTTCCCCGGCGAGACGGAGGAGGAATTCGCCGAAACGCTTTCCTTCCTGCGCCGCTGCGGCTTCGCCGCCTGCCATATTTTCC
>JAFPFL010000047.1 GCA_017425545.1 Oscillospiraceae bacterium
CCAAGGGTGAAGGTCTCCCCTTCCGCCATCTCGGTACCGATAAAGGAAAACTCATCTGCAATGTCATACCAGGTGATCTTCGTCTCGTACAGAGCGTTTTCTGCGTCCAGAGAGACGTCAGCCGTCAGATCCTGCGCACCGCCCGGCTGGGGATGGTCAATGCCGGAGATGCTGATCGCGGTGACAGGTATGTCGGCGGCGGCTGCGGGCACGGCGGGAAGGAGCGCAAAGGTCAAGCATAGGATCAGCAGAAGTGAAAGCAATTTTTTCATTGTGAAGTCCTCCTTATTGCTTGTTGAGACGCAGGCGGATGCGTCAGCCTGCCGTCAGAGTCAGAGAGTTCAGAACGTTCATAACAAGGTCGCCGAGCAGCAAATCCTGGGTGGAGGTACAGACGTCAAAGTTCACGCCGTAGAGGCCGCCATCGCCATTGAGGTCGAGCAGGAGCTTGGCATTATAGCCGGTGAAAGGTTCGTAGTAGGTGTAGACCAGAGCCGGATAGCCCGCGACCGTCATCTCGGATACCGTATACTCCGTGCTGGCCTCAGCGTAACCGGCCCATTCGTCGCGTTTTGCCTGAGCATTGTCCGCAGAATCAGTCGCGTAGACACCCAGCTTCACGCTCGCGTCCACGGAAACGAGATTATAGAGGAAACTGTCGGGGTCCTCCGCAAGGAAATCGGAAGGATAGGTCAGCGTCAGCTTGTCGTAGTAATTGAAAACCGCCGTCTCGCCGCTGAGCTCAATGGGCTCGTGCGTCTCCACGATCTCCGCTCCACCCACGGCCTCCATCGGAGGCAGGTCCATGGCGGACAGCTCGACCGGGGCAAGCTCCTCGATGGCGACGTCGAACTCATAGCTGTCGTCGTCATTGAACATATCCGAAAGCCTGACGTGAACCGGCTTCTTGAGATCGGCAAGCGTGCTGTGAACGTAGAAGGGGCAGCTCCCGCCCGGTAAGACCTCGATCATGGAATAATCCATCAAGGTCGATCCTGAGGCATCCGGGAGCGAAAGATCCGCGTAAGAATTCAGAGTCCGTCCGTCCTGCGAAAGAATGCTGCTCACGGTCCAATACGGAGTATGCTTTTCCTGAGAACGGTTTTCCAGTTCAAAGCCAAGCACGAACTGCGTATCCCCGAAGCTGTCCGGAACAAGCCAGGTCCCGGTCAGACGAAGCTCGCAGCCGCCAAGCTGATAGGGTCCGTCGTAGGATACGAGGTTCTGATCTGCACTTGCTTGCGGAGCAGACTGCGGACGCTCCGTTTCAGCCGCGGACTTCTTCTCTCCCCCACAGGCAGCCAGTGAAATCAACAGGATCAGAGCCATAAGAATACAGAACAATTGTTTCATGCAAACGCCTCCCAGTCATGATAGTTTGATTTTATCACATCTCCTCGGATTTTTCATCCCCTAAACCATATATTTTGAAAAAAAATTCAGCGGATCTCTCTGAAATAAAAAAAGCTCCCCTTTTCAGGGAGCTTTCTTCACGTTTGCACAAATCAGGAATGGACCGGTTCACCGCTGCGCTTGGGGTGATAGGTGGGAACGATCTCAGCAACGAGGTCCACGATCCGGTCGCTGTTTTCGAGGCAGGCCTGCTTTAAGCGGCTTAGCTGCCGGTCAAAGAGCGCCTCGTCGATCTCCAGAGGTTTGCCGATGTGGATCAGCTCGTTTTCCGTGGTCTGCAAGCCCTCCTCGTCCATCAGCATTTCTTCATAGAGCTTTTCACCGGGACGAAGGCCGGTATACTTGACGGCGATATCCACGTCCGGAGTGAAACCGGAAAGGCGGATCATATTGCGGGCCAAATCATCGATGCGGACGGGCTCGCCCATATCCAGAACAAAGATCTGACCGTGGACGGCATATGCGCCGGCCTGGAGAACCAGAGAGACCGCCTCGGGGATCGTCATGAAGTAGCGGATAATGTCCTTATGTGTCACGGTCACGGGGCCGCCGGCTTCGATCTGCTTTTTGAACAGGGGGATAACGCTGCCATTGCTTCCGAGTACGTTGCCGAAACGAACGGCGGCAAAGCAGGTCTCGCTGCGGTTGGCAAAAACCTGTACGATCATCTCGCACAGGCGCTTGGAGGCGCCCATGATGTTGGTCGGATTCACCGCCTTGTCAGTGGAGATGAGAACGAATTTTTTGGCATGGAAGCGATCAGCGGCGGAGGCCACGTTCAGCGTGCCAAAGACGTTATTCTTGATCGCCTCGTTCGGGCTGACCTCCATCAAAGGCACGTGCTTGTGCGCCGCGGCATGGAAAACGACGTCAGGCCGATACTGTCGGAAGATCATATCCACGCGGTCTTTGTCGCGGACGGAGCCGATCACAACGGACAGGTGAAGGTCAGGATAATTCCGCAGAAGCTCCTGCTGGATATCATAGGCGTTATTCTCATAGATCTCAAAGATCACAAGCTCCTTCGGCTCGTTCTTCGCGATCTGCCGGCAGAGCTCGCTGCCGATGGAGCCTCCGCCGCCCGTGACCAGGATCGTTTTGCCGCGCAGGAAAGCGGAGATGTCGGACAGATCGACCTTGACGCTGTCACGCCCCAGAAGGTCGAGGACAGAGACGTCCCGGATCTTCTGAATTGCGACCTCGCCGTTGGCAAGCTGGAAGATGCCGGGCAGAGTCTTGAGGTGGCAGTCGGTCTTCTGGCAAATCTTCAGGATATCGCGGCGATCCTGATTGTCCGCCGTCGGAATGGCAAGAACAATCTCCTCGATACGGTACTTCTCCACAATGGCGGGGATGTCGTTGCGGTTGCCCGCGACCTTGACTCCGCGCAGATAGTTGCCGCGCTTGTTGAAGTCGTCGTCCACGATACAGACGACGTTGTTGACCGACTTCACGCTGGTCTGAAACTCGCGCAGAGCCATAGAGCCGGCGTTGCCGGCGCCGATCAGGAGGGTCCTGCGCTTCACAGAAGCGTTAGACGGGCGAATCAGCATGCGCAGGGCGCGGTAGCCGATCCTGGAGATGCCGACCAGAGCGATCAGGAGCAGACCGCTGATGATGGGGTAACTGATCGGAAAGAAATCCAGACCGTCAATGGAGTTGACGATGAATTTGAGCAGGCTGACGATCGCACCGGCCACGGAGACGTGCATCAGTTCATCGATACCGGCAAACTCCCAAAGGCTATTATATAGCTTGAAGGGAAAGAAGATCAGGATCGTCAAGACGGAGCTTACAACGGAGTAGACCATGATATGCCCCATATAGGCCCGATCCATCATGCGGTCCCAGTTGAAGTTTTCCAAGATCAGGAGGGCCAGAATCGAGGCGACGTTGATCAGCAGGATATCCAGCGACACCAAAAACGCGACTCTAAGAGGCTTGGAGCCGTGAAGCAGAGATTTTTGATTCATTCGGAGGTTCACTTCCAGACACCGCCGTTGCGGCGGTTTTATTTTCGACGGAACAGACGGAGAAGCAGAGACCAGAGCCGAAGGCATTGACGGCGCAGCGGAAGCATCCAAATCCAGAACCTGACCCAGAGCCGATAGCGCAGGGCTGTGACAGGGATCTCCTTCCCTTTTCGGTTCAGGGTGGTGACAAGACCTACGATCTGGTCGTGCCGGATGCCGGGCTCGCGGATATACTGGTGGTCGCCGCACATGGTGTAGGTCCCGTCGGATCGGACAGAGACGACGCGGTGCAAAACGGCGCTGCCGTTGACGCGGCAGTAGAGCGGAAGGTCTCCGCGGCGCAAAACGGACGGAGCGGCGGTCAGCGTCACCCAGTCTCGGTGCGGATACATCGTCGGCTGCATGCTGGAGCCCGCCACCGGAAGGCGGACGCTCCCGCCGCGTGCGATCGTGTCACGCACGGCGGGAAGCATGTCCTTGAGATCCAGCTTGTACACCGGAACGTCCGACGGAGCGTTAAGCAAGGCAGTCGGCTGCGCGGAGCTGCTCCACGAACTCGCGGACGCAGGTGCGGGCGTAATCCTCGCCGGTCTCGGGGTAGTTGGACACGACGGCGGCGACGAGCTCATCCTCGGTGCGCTCGGTCTCAAGCTGCTTCCAGAGAAAAGCGCCGGTATCGTTGAGCGTGATCATGCCGTTGAACTCGGCTGCCTTGGCTCCGGTGGGGATCACAAGATGCTTGCCGGAAACCGTGCTGAACAGGAAATCGGATTTGATTTTCATGCAAATAACCAGCTTTCTTTTTTATTTAATTTAATAATAATATACCACAAGCCAAACAGAAAAGCAAATCAAACTTTTGGATTTGCCGTGATTTAACAAATTCTACATCTGTCGAATCAGACGAAAACGCCGCCTCACAGAACGATGAGGCGGCGCGCTCCGAGCCAAAGCCCCGGCGCGCGTCAGGACTTCGGATGGAATTTCTGATAGACCGATTTCAGGTTTTGTTGAATGACCTGCGTGTAAATCTGTGTAGAGGAAATGTCGCTGTGGCCGAGCATCTCCTGAATGGATTTGAGATCCGCGCCGTTTTCCAACAAATGCGCCGCAAAGCTGTGCCGGAGTGTGTGAGGCGTAATGTCCTTTTGAATCCCGGCGGTCTTTTGATAGTGCTTGATGATCTTCCAGAAGCCCTGGCGGGTCATACGCTCACCGCTGAGATTCACGAACAAAGCCTGCTCAAGCGGATCGGCAATCATGCCGGGACGAACCTGGTGGACGTACTGCTGAAGAGCGCGTACCGCTGCGGGATAGAGCGGGATCATCCGGCTCTTGGCCCCGGAGCTGCACCGAATCAGTCCGGCGGACAGATTGGCGTCCTCCAGGTCAAGAGAGATCAGCTCGCTGACGCGAATGCCGGTGGCGTAGAGCAGCTCCAGCATAGCCTTGTCGCGGAAGCCCTTGGCGTCGGTGAGCCGGGGCTGTTCCAGCAAGGTCTCGACCTCCTTGCCCGTGAGGATCTGAGGCAGCTTCTTCTCAACCTTTGCAAGATGGATGGTCTTCGCAGGGTTGACCGAAACCACGTGAACCGAAATCAGATAGGTGAAAAGGCCCTTGATGGACGCAAGGCTGCGGGAGACCGTGGCGGAGGATTTGCCGCTGTTCGTCATCCAGGCGAAGTAGAGGGAAAGCTGATCGGACGTGACCTCCTCGATCGGGATCTCCCAAGTAACGGTGATGTACTGATCCAACTGCCGGATATCCCGAAGGTAGGAGGACACTGTATTGGCTGAAGCCTTTTTTTCGTTGAGGAGATAGCCCTCATACATGGAGATGCAGTCAATCATACACAGTCGTTCTTTCTCAATCAGAAAATCAAATCCGCCGCAAAGGCCGCAAGCAGCTCCGATGCAAGGTTCCACGCGAGAAGCCGGCAGATGGGCGGATGGGCGTCGAGCAGGAGGCAAACACCGGTCTGAAACAAAACCGGCAGCGAGATCAACGCGCGAAGCGCTAAACCGGCGCGCAAGTCGGGGAGTATACAGAGGCAAAAGCAAAAGCAAAACCCACGGACGAAAAAAAGAAGCGGCACGTGCCTGCGCTGACCGAGCAGGCCGCCAAGAAGCATCAGAAGCGGAACAGCCATCCGAACAGGAAGGCGGCGAAGCACGGAGACCGGCTGCAGACCGGAAACGACACCATATCGAAGCGTCTCCGGCTGGGAAACGGCGGCACAAAGGCCCAGCGCCGCACCCGCACAAAAGGCAAAGAGCAGAAAAAAACTGAACCGCGAGCTGCGGCAGTCACGGATCGAATCCTTTGGCATCGAAACGGGAACCCCCTTTTGAACTACATATGGTGGTTTCCCGGGGACAGGGACACAACAGAATGGGAAATCATTATTGTCACCCTGTATTCGCTCCGTCCGCTTCTATAATATAACCGAAAAACCCCTACATTTCAAGTGATTTCAAAAAAAACGCAAAATTTTGTTGATTATTGACATATCTTATGTAAACGGCTTTATGTAAACTAAGAAACCGGAACAACAGATTGTTGTTCGCTCAATGTCAAGGCCACCATATCTGGTTTTTTCCAGGACGAAAGGCCGTGGTCAAAACCTACAAACGCAATTTACGCATACCTGCCCCACCCCGCCTTCTGCCGCGGGATGCCATCAGCAGTGCAAGCAGCCAACCGCCAGCGCAGACCGCGAACGGGATCCAGCGCTCTCCGGCTCTGCCGCGCAGAATGAACGATCCAAGCAGCCATAGCGCGGCGACGGATCCTGCCGTGATTCCCGAAGCCGTTCCGTGTCCCCCGCCGGACAGTCTCCCGGCCAGCCAGCACCCAAGTACAATCCCGGGCAGAGGCAGAAGAGGAGCGAAGGACCGGCTGACGTTCAGCGCGAGCTTTTCCCGGTCCACCGCCAGAGACATGGCGCAGACGAGCAGAGCCGTCAAACCCAGTGCAGCAGCCAGACCGAAGACGACCCCCCGCGTCCCACGGCGACCGCTTCCCTTCCCCGCCAGGAAGCCTTTCATATGATTGAAGCTTTTCATTGGATGCATCTCCCTTCGCTTCAGTCTATGTCCGAGCCCGCCGGGTATGCGAAATAATAAAAGAAAGAAACCGGATTTATCTGTCAGAAAAATCCGGTTTCTTTCATGTGAAAGAGCGCGTAAAATAGAAATATTCAAGGGAAGTACGCCAAAAAGCTGCGCGGTCACCTCGACAGACTGGAATTTGTCAGCTTTTCTGTTTGCTAATCAGGAGTTGTTTTCCAACTAAATAGCAGGATAGAAAGCAAGACCAGAACAATCCCGACAATCTTTATGATCGTCATACTCTCCGAAAAGGCAAATACACCGATAATCGTTGCGACAACCAACTCGATTGACGCAACTACAGGGACTTTGCCTGTTTCTGTGATTTTTGAAAGTCCACTAAAATAGAAGCTGTATGCGAGAGCCGTGGCAATCAGTCCGAACAGAAGTCCATAAAGAAGAAGTCTCGCATTAAAAGGGGCATCTACTGTCGTCCACGGGTGCCGCACAAGCGCGATGAAAAGGCATCCGAAGAACAGATTATAGGTGGCCACGGCAAAAGGGGATGATTCCTCTTGCAAAGCAATCCTTCCAATCACAGCGGTCATAGCATAAGTGAAGCCAGCACCAACACCGATTAAAAGCCCCAAGGGGGCAAGTGACGCCGCACTGAAGTCACCCCCGGTTGCAGTGAGCGCGCATCCGACAACATTGACCAGCAAAGCAACCCATTTCAAAAGGTCCATTTTCTCTTTGAAGAGCAACATCGATGTAATGCAAGTAAAAATCGGCGCAGTATATAAAAGGACGGAACCGACGGACATACCATTCATGCTAATGGACGTGCTGTACAGCATATTGAATATACCCTGGCATATGATCCCCAGCAGGACGCAGGAGAGCAGCGTCCTTCTCCCAATGCAGAACGCTTTCGGCCCATCAATAATCAGCGTCATAAGTGCCAGCAGAA
This sequence comes from Oscillospiraceae bacterium, assembly GCA_017425545.1. Classification (GTDB taxonomy): domain Bacteria; phylum Bacillota; class Clostridia; order Oscillospirales; family Oscillospiraceae; genus JAFRPC01. The sequence goes on from JAFPFL010000047.1 coordinate 7,407, forward strand.
TGAAACCAAATAATAATCTGAGAAAGCTTGTATACGGTGATGAGGAGCCTTGCGCCTCCATCAATTTTACAAATAGCCCGATCGTTCCCCAGAGACATCCAGTAATGAATATTTTGATAAAACTCTTATATTCTGAATCCATGCTTACTTGTCTTCTCCTATGACAAACCAAATTCATGCACTCCAAGTATCTATGTCATATACTCCGGCGAACTCTGCGAATCAAAGCTTCAGATGAAACTCTATAGCGGTCCGGGTTTCTTCCAAAAGCCTTATAAGCCGAACGGCTGCCCTTTATGCCCGGAATCTCGCTCCACTCTTTTCCTTCCACGCAACTTCTCACCTGCGGCAGGACTTCCGCATTCATATAATCCCAGAAACGTTCATCCGGCGCTTTCACATCTGCATGGAATCGTAAGAGCCCAAGTCTGATCTCCGGATAGACGCTGAACAATTCCTTATCGATCGTCACATCATATTTCATATGTAATCTCTCCTTCCCAAATTCCGATTTGATAAGATAATTATACTATTTTCAATTCTATGAAGCAACAAGAAAAAACCTCTCCTGCCCCGGTAGACAAAAGAGGTTTCTTTGATGGTGGAGACTGCTGGACTCGAACCAGTGACCTCATGCGTGTGAAGCATGCGCTCTAACCAGCTGAGCTAAGCCTCCATACGCACGGTATTA
>JAFPFL010000048.1 GCA_017425545.1 Oscillospiraceae bacterium
GATATGCAGCCTGCTTTTTGCAGCTTCACAGGGAACAGGGGACGGAGGGAATCGGGAACGAGAGCTGCCGGCTGCAGGGGCCGATGAGGGCATCGGCCGGCCGATAACGGACCGCCCCCAAAGCTCCTCCTGCTGCCGTCTGCCGGCAGCTGCTCACCCAATTGTTCATACCGGCTTATTCCGCAGTCCCCGCTCCGCCGTCCGAAGGCGGCTCCGGCCGGGGCGCCGGATCCTTTGCCCGCAGGGCGAAGACCGCGCCAAGCGCCACGATCAGCACGATCGTCGCGCAGATGCTGCCGACCGGGCCGGACTTGCCGCCCGTGACCAGATCGCGGGTGCTGACGCTCGTGACCGGCACCAGGCACAGCCGCGTCTGCTCGGTCTGATCGAAGCCGAAGAAGAATTTTGCGGCGAAGAGCCAGCCGGTGCGCAGCCCGAACGCCGCCCAGAGATTTCCGCGCTTGATCGTGCAGACGCAGAGCAGCAGACTCAGAAGCAGCATGTTGATGAAGGGCAGGAAGCCCGAGAGCCCCTCGGTCAGGAAGAGCGACAGGGTCGTGGAGAAGACCACCGCGAAGGTGACCGGCATCCCGGCGCCGAGACTCGGCGCGAGATAGCCGCGCAGCAGCAGCTCCATCGAAGCCGCGCTCACCGCGCAGCCGATCAGCGCCAGCACGAGCAGGATCGCGTCCTTGACGTCAACGCCGACGAAGCCCGTGACCCGGTACCCGTGCGCGGCGGAGCCAATCATGGGCACAGCCGCAAAGAGCACCGCACCGATCGCGAGGCCTGCGAGCAGCTCCGGCGCCGCGCCCCTGGCCGTGACGCCCATCGAGGGAAGCTTCCGCTTCTCAAAGACCCGGCAGTAGAAGACGGCGGCGATGCCGAAGGCAGCCGTGGCAAAGAGCTTCGCGATCTCCATCCAGGGCGGCATATGGCCGAGCAGCTCAATGAGCTGCTTCTCCATCGAGTCGAGGCCGGAAAACCCGCGCGTGAGGTCGATGGCGTGCCCGCGCAGGATCCAGATCGTCAGCGGGAAGGAGAGCAGGATGCTCTCGCAGACGGTCGCGGCCAGATAGACGATCAGAAAGCGCAGCATCTCGCCGAACAGGGTCGGATGCGTCCGTTTTTGATCCGCGGCGAGCGCCCAGAAGCGCGGCCTCGGCAGAAGTGACTGATTCATGTATTCACGCTCCCCGCGCCCGCCGTCCGCGGACGCGTTTTCGGTTCTTTTTTCCTATTATGCCATAAGCGCAGGGAAGATGCAAGCGCAATTTCGGCCGGGCCCCGAAAATTCAGAGCCCGGCCATTTTTATGCGTTCCCGCGCCTCTGCGCGGAGAACCCGGCGGATCTGTCCGCCAAATCAGGAGCCGAAGACGCTCACAGCGCCGGAGACCTCGTAATAGCAGCTGTCGCGGTTCGCGGTCACGATCGAGGTGTACATCTCCTCGCCGTCAAGATAGCCGAGGGTGCTGCCCCCGACGTTTTCGAACCAGGCGCCGCCCTCGATTCCATAGGAATAGGTCGTCAGATATTCGCCGCCGGGCAGCTTCACGATGCCCTTGTAGTGGACCGGGTAATAGACCGTGTCGCTGTTGCCGCTCCCGTCCGATACCGTGGCAGTGCAGATCACGTAAAGATCGTTGTTCTCGCCGTAGTCCTCGTCCGGCATCTTGCGCGTGAGCAGGTAATAGCCGATGTGCTGCAGGTCGTTGATCGTGAGATCGCCGCCGTAGGTCGAGGCAGCATAGGCGAGGATCCGGTCCTCCGCGTCTGTGCAGAGGGTGTCGAGGCAGCTGTCGCTGACGTCGGAGAGCGAGCTGATGAAGATCGGGGAGCTGTAGGCCTCAAAGCCGCCGCCGAAGGTGATCTCATATTCGGTCGAATCCTCGGTCGCAAGACCGTGGTAGCAGGTATAGGGGTCGCGGTAGCCGAGCGTCGAGCTGGAGAAGGTCACGTCGAGCCGGCAGACGCCCTGGATCCCGTCGAGCTCGTCATAGGTCGTCTCGCCGTCAGTGTTCCGGATGTTGGTAAAGCGCACCGGATAGTAGATCCGGCCGGGAGGGAAGTCGCTGTACCGGCTCGAGAAGGTGCCGGTGAAGATCAGGTCGATGGCGTTGTCGCTGTCGTAGTAGCCGGGCGTGCCCGTATATTTGCGGAAGCACCAGCCTGCGAGATTCAGGTCGCTGACGTTGTAGTCGCCGGCGGTGTAGGAGAGGATGTAGTCCACAGCCTCGCGCTTCATCTGCTCCATCATCTCGTCGCTGATGCCCGAGACGTCGCCGGTGTACTCCGGCAGACCGCTGACGGTATAGGTCTGCTCGGTCCGGGTCGGGAGCTTCCCGTAGTCCTCCAGGTAGTCCTCGGGGTCAACGTCCAGCGTGAAGGTCACGACGTCGCCGTTGCTCAGACCGCTGTCGCGGGAGGGGGAGAAGTCGTAGCTGCCGAAGTAGTCCGACCCGACGTACTCCCAGCTCACGTAGCCGTCCGGGGCAGAGCCGGAGAAGGTGACGATCAGATCCTCGAAGGGATCGAAGATAGGCGCAAGTTCCAGCCCGGAGACCGTGATGCTCCCATCGCCGCAGACGAACTCGTTTTTGATATAGGTTTTGAGCGCCGGATTGACGACCCAGTGATATTTGACCGTGTCGCCGTTGGACAGGCTGTCCCGCGGGCTCGCTTCCACATAGATGCCGTCTTTCAGAAGGTCGACCGCGCGCAGAGTGCCTAAGCTGCACGTTTTCTCGCCGAGGTCGGTCAGCTTCAGATCGTCGCCGCAGTCCGCCTCCAGCCGATCCCAGTCGATGCTGAGCTTCAGCTTGCCCGCGCCGTCATAGCCGGAGACCTCGAAAGAAAAGTACTTGTTGAGGTCGATCTTTTCCGGCTTGCGCAGCAGGAAGAAGAGCAGAACGCCAACGCCGATCAGCAGCAGACCGCCGCAGATCGAGAGCACAATGGCAAGCGTGCGGTTCTTTTTGGGCGCTTCGGTTTCGACCGCGGTATCTGTTCCATAGGCGCCGGTTGTTCCCGCGCCGTAGGCGGGTGTCGCGCCGAAGCCGCCGGATCCCGCGCCGTAGGCGGGTGTCGCGCCAAAGACGCCGGATCCCGTGCCGTAGGCGGGTGTCGCGCCGACGCCGGACGTGCGTTCTGCCCCTGCGCTTCTGGCCCAGCTGACCGATGCGCCGGCGTCATGCGGCTCGTGCCAGGGGATCTCCGGGGGAACGGATAAGCGCGGCGTCTCGTCAGACGCGGGCGTCACGAAGGCAGCCATGCCCGCACCGGGCTTGTCCCC
>JAFPFL010000049.1 GCA_017425545.1 Oscillospiraceae bacterium
GTCAGCTGCCGAAACCGGGAAAACGGGAGGAAATACGATGCACGCAGCTGAATCATACCAAAGCGGGAGGAGCCCTTGAGCCCCGCCCTGACGACCGCCCTCGGCCTGCTTCTGCCCTTTGTGGGAACGGCGGCGGGGTCCGCCTGCGTGTTTCTGCTGCGCGGGAGCCTGCGCCTGTCCGTCCACCGATTCCTGCTCGGCTTCGCGGCGGGCGTCATGACCGCGGCCTCCGTCTTTTCCCTGCTTCTGCCTGCGATCGAGGCCTCCGCCGGGATGGGGCGGCTTGCCTTCGTTCCGGCGGCGGTCGGTACGGCCCTCGGCCTGCTCTTTCTGCCGGCGATCCGGGCGGTCACGCCGCCTCAGGCTGAGGCTGCGCCGGTCTCCGCCAGACGGCGGGCGGCCCTGCTCTGCCTGGCTGTGACCATCCACAATATCCCGGAGGGGATGGCCCCGGGCGTCGCCTTTGCAGGGGCGCTGAACGGCGGCGGCGTTTCGATGGCTGCGGCCTGGTCCCTGGCCCTTGGCATCGCGATCCAGAACTTCCCCGAGGGGGCTGTCATCTCGATGCCGATGGCTGCGGCAGGGGAGGGCAGAGGCAGGGCCTTTGCCCTCGGCGTGCTCTCCGGCGCCGTGGAGCCCGCTGCAGCAGGGCTCAGCCTGCTTCTGACCGGCGCATTCTCGGCTGCCCTGCCCTGGGCCCTGTCGTTTGCGGCGGGAGCAATGCTCTACGTTGCCGCTGCCGAGCTGATCCCCGAAGCAGGAGAGACGGACGGACGGCTGGCAGGACTGAGCTTTGGCGCGGGCTTTCTGGTGATGATGATTCTGGACGTCTCGATGGGTTAGACAAGGAATATTTCGAAAACCGCTTGACAAATGTGTTAGCGTGTGCTAATATACTGATGGTTAGCGGAAACTAACCAATGCCTTTCCGGCAGCAGCGCCCGTTTTCGATCCGCTGGCGCTTCTCTCCTGACTGCTGGGAAGGCATTCTCAAGCTCTGTTAGTTAGTTTGCGCTAACTGCGAATGAAACGCCTGCTTTCGGGGCAATATCCAAAAAAGGAGGGTTTTGTATGGCGGATGAGATCTGGCTTCGCCAGTGCGCGCCGACGCTTGCCGGCATCAAGACCGCAAGCCTCTTTGGGCATCCGGTTTCCAGTCTGGCAGAGGCCGTTGCCGAGGTTCGCTCCGTGGATCGGCGTCTTGCTTCCAAGGGCGTTCGCGCCTTCCTCTGCAGCTACCGGAACGGACGGGCTCTGATCTACGTTTATCGGCCCGAAGCCCTCCGCGCCGATTTTGCCGACGCCGAGGTCCGCGAGATGCTGCGCCGCTTCGGTTACCGCCCGGAGCGGGAAGCCTCCTGTCTGGCGGAGCTGAGCCGTCGGCTCCGAACCGGCGGGGAATTTCCGCATGAGATCGGCCTGTTTCTGGGGTATCCCTCTGCGGACGTGCGGGGCTTTATCGAAAACCGCGGCGCAAAGGCCAAGCTCGTCGGAACCTGGAAGGTTTATTCCGACCCCGAGCGGGCGGAGCAGACCTTTGCGCGGTATCGCAAATGCGTTTCCCTGTATCTGGCCCAGCACGCGAAGGGCCGCAGTCTGGAGCAGCTTACCGTTGCGCCGAGAAAGACCAACCAACCGTCGAATGACACAATTTAAAATAGAAGGAGTGTTTCAGAATGAAGAACATTGCAATCGTCTATTGGAGCGGCACGGGGAATACCGAGGCTATGGCAAACGCGCTCCGGTCCGCCGTCACCGAGGCAGGAGCCGAGGCTGCGCTGATCCCGGCCGAAGCCTTTGCAGCCGATCAGGTCGCCGCGTTCGACGCCCTTGCCTTCGGCTGCCCCGCGATGGGCGCGGAAAATCTGGAGGAGGACGTCTTCGAGCCGATGTTCGCTTCCGTCGAATCCGCGCTGGCAGGGAAGAAGGTCTTCCTGTTCGGCTCCTACGGCTGGGGCGACGGTCAGTGGATGCGCGACTGGGAGGACCGCTGCCGTGCGGACGGAGCCGACCTGGCTGCCGAAAGCGTCATCTGCACCGACGCGCCGCAGGAGGATACGCTTGCAAGCCTGCGCAGCGCCGGGGCTGCGCTTGCCGAATCATAAAAAAAGAAAAAGACGAAAATAATGCTTGACAAATCGGTTAGCATATGCTAATATAATGACAGTTAGTCAAAGCTAACAACCTCCTGATCAATCGATTCCTTCCTGCGGATGCCTCGCGCCAGGGCGTCCGCAGGGAAGGGGACGCGTGAACGATCCAAACCGATTTCCTCCCAAATTGTCTTGCTGTCAATCGCTTCCCTTTTCATTTCCTCGCGCGGCAAGCTGCCCCTGCCAAGGGCGGCTTGCCGCAAAATTTGTTTACATTCAATCTGGCCAATTTGAGAAGCGCACAATTGTGTAGATTGTTTGGGGAATTTCAAAAAGGAATTGAAGTTTTTCCCCGCTTGTGCTATATTTTGAAAAACAATTATCAAGGGGGGAAAAACAATGGCAGATCAAAGTCATTCCTTTATTTCTTATTATAAGCGCGCAACCAGCCCGCTCGTTGTTCTTTTGCTTCTGCAAGAGCGCCCGATGTACGGCTATGAGATCTCAACGGAGATGGCAAATCGGAGCAACGGCCTGTTTACCATCGTGGTGCTCTATCCGGTGCTCTACCGTCTGGAATCCCAGGGCTATATCGAGGCCGGGCAGACCGAGGTCATCGAGGGCCGCGCCCGTACCTACTACCAGATCACCGAGGCCGGCAAAAAGTACCTCAAGCAGAGCCTTGCCGAATACCGGGAGATGGACAAGTTCCTCAAGGGCCTGACCAAGAACGGCTGAGCCCTTCCGGCGCGGAAAAGCCGCTGACCAATCAAACGGTCGGCGGCTTTTCGTCTATTTTGCGGCACTGTTCTGCTCAAACTGCCGGTCGATCTGCTGGCTGAATTCAATGGCGGCGTTGTAGCCCAGACGGCGCTGGCGGTTGTTCATGGCGGCCACCTCCAGAATGACGGCCAGATTCCGTCCGGGGCTGACCGGGATCGTCGTCAGCGGGACCTTGACGCCCAAAAGCTCTGCGTAGTCCTCCTCCAGACCGAGACGGTTGTAGTGCCGTCCCGGCTCCCAGGGCACGATGTTGACCACCTGATTGATGACGGTCTCCTCCTTGATCGAGCCCACGCCAAAGAGCCGCGCCACGTTGATGACGCCGATGCCGCGCAGCTCCACGAAGTTGCGGATCAGCTCCGGCGCGCTGCCGATGAGCTGGGTGGAGGAGGTCTTTTTGATGACGACCGCGTCGTCCGCGATCAGACGGTGACCGCGCTTGAGCAGCTCCACGGCGGTCTCGCTCTTGCCGATGCCGCTCTCGCCGGTGATGAACAGTCCCTCGCCGTAGACCTCCACCAGAACCCCGTGCCGCGTGATGCGCGGAGCCAGCGCGTTTTTCAGCGAGGTGATCAGACCGGAGATGATATAGGAGGTGGACTCCTGACCGAGCAGGATCGTGATGTCGTGCTTCTGCGCCATCTCGATGCACTCCGGGTGGGGGTTCTGCCCACGCGAGATCACCAGGGCGGGGATCTTGTAGGCAAAGAGGCGGTCAAAGATCTCCAGCCGTTTTTCGCGGCTCTGCGCGTCGAGATAGGTCATCTCCACGTAGCCCAGAACCTCCATGCGAAGGGCTTCAAAGTGCTCAAAGAAGCCGGTCAGGGGCAGACCGGGGCGGGAGACCTCGTCCACCAAAATGCGGATCTCGTCGTAGTCGGTGGCCCGGTAGGCGACGGTCAGATTGAATTCCTCCACGAGCTGTTGGAGGGGAACGCTGTATTTGTTCATAGCTGCCTCCGCAATTGATGATTTCCTATTATACACCAGGAAAATCCTTCTTGCAAGTAAAAATACAAATTGCAGTTTCCGGCCCGCCCATTGCTATTGACAGATTTTGCCGGAGCTGATAAAATATACATATCAATTCCGCTTATATGGCGGAGAAATGGAGGAGAATCATTATGAACTGTCCGAACTGCTACAGTCCAGTTGCCGATGGCGCTCGCTTCTGCACCAAATGCGGCGCAAAGCTTCCCACCGTGGCCCCGAATCAGGCTCAGTACGCGCCACAGCCTCCGGTCAATGCGCCCTACAATGCGCAGCAGCCCGTTCAAAATCACTATGGCTTTCCCAATCCTGCTGCCCCTCAGTACTACTCCGGCCAGGTTCCCTATGGCGGCCAGCAGCCCGCCTCCATGCCAAGTAAATGGTCCGGCGGCGTCATTGCCCTTGGCGTCTTCGGCTTCGTGCTGGCACTGGCATCCTTCGTCGCGCAGCTGATCCTCTCGAGCGAATACCATTTTAATTTTGATCATGACGCGGAGTCCTATATCTTCATGCTCGGCATGCCCCTGCTGGCCATGCTCATGTTTGTGATCCCCACCAAAAAGGTCGCCATTCTCACCGCGATCCCGTTTGCGGCTGTGATCGTTCGATACCTGATCGATGTGATCCCGAATCTGGAACACATGGAAACGATGCCGATCGTCTACTATGCAGCGATCACTGCTTCTCTGATCGTCTATGTGATCGGTACATTATTGGGGAGAAAGTCTCAGTACTGGATTGCCGTCCTATTCTTCCTCCTTGCCGTTCCGGTTACGGTTTGGCTGATCGTCCATAACACGATTGAGTACGTTGATTACTTTGAGGATACCCCGATCACGGTCTATCTGCTGAGCCTTCTCGGCTTCGCGGTCGGCGATCTGATGTTTGCCATCTCCCGTACGGCCGCCCTGTTCTCTTTGGCCAACTCTGCAAATAAGCTCCGCCGCTGAGTGGAAACTCCGGCCTCCTGATTGTAAATAACCGAAGTTTCGTCATCAATCAGGAGGCCGGAAAATTTTTTCGAAATTTTGTAAATTTCTCTTGCATTTTCAGATGAAATCTGCTATCATATAGCCCGATGCTCGTAGGAGTGTCGGAATTTGGTATCTGACCATTGGATTGGAGGTGCAGTTGATGGCAAAGTGTGATATTTGCGGCAAGGGTGTGACGTTCGGCATCAAGGTCTCTCACTCCCACAGACGCTCCAATAGAATGTGGAAGCCCAACGTCAAGCGCGTCAAGGCGATTGTCGAGGGTACTCCGCGCCATGTATACGTTTGTACAAGATGTCTCCGTTCCAACAAGGTTGAACGCGCCATCTGAATGACGATACGGAATCAGGCAGTGTGCTGAGCACACTGCTTTTTTCTATGTTTTTTTCGATTTTGCAATTTTCTGTTTGACGAACGGAGCCTTGTGTTGTATAATACCCTGGTATTTTGACAGGAGGTACTGCCATGAAAAAAGGTATCATCCAATTTCTGATCGTCATTCTGGTGGTCGGAGCTCTCGTCTACGCGGCGCTCTGCGGCGTCGGCGGCGTGATCAAGCCGGTCCGGGAGGGCGTTGTCCTCGGTCTGGACCTGGTGGGCGGCTCCGAGATCACCTATGAAGCCGTCGTGCCCGAAAAGCTCTCCGCTTCGGAGCTGCAATCCGGCATGGAGGTCGCCCGCACGATGCTCCAGCAGCGCCTGGACTTCCTCGGCTACACCGAGGCCAGCGCCTACATCTCCGGCGAGCGGAGACTGGTCGTGGAGTTCCCGTCCGTGGACGATCCTGAAGCCGCGGTGCAGAAGCTCGGCGCAACTGCTGTCGTCAACTTCGTGGACTCTGAAGGTCAGATCTGGCTGACCGGCTCTGACATCGAGAGGGCCAGCTATGAAAACTCCCAGGTGGACGACACCGGCATCATGCAGCCGCACGTGGTCCTGGAGCTGACCAAGGAAGGACGCGAAAAGCTCCATGCGGCCTCTGCCGAGGTCGTCAAGCGCAGCGCGAGCGGAAACA
>JAFPFL010000050.1 GCA_017425545.1 Oscillospiraceae bacterium
TCAGCGGGAGCATAAAACGGGCGGCGCTTATATGATTGTATCGCCCAAAAACGGGAAGAACCGCCTTATTCCGATGGCTCCCAGCGTCGCAAGGCTCTTTCTGCTGCAAAAGCAGAAGCAGGAATTCATGAGAAAGGAAGCCGGTGAGCTGTGGGAGGAAAGCGGAATGGTTTTCACAAATCCCACGGGAGGCTATCTGTCCAGCCGAACAGTCTATGATTGCTTCAAGCGGCTTGTCAGAAAGATCGGCGCCCCAAATGCAAGGGTGCATGATTTACGCCATACCTACGCTGTGGCTTGCATTGAAAGCGGCGTCGATATCAAGACGCTGCAAGAAAACCTCGGACACGCAACGGCAGCCTTTACCATGGACGTTTACGGTCACGTTTCCCGGCAGATGCAGCTTAACAGCGCAACTCGTTTGGAATCCTTCATCCAAGGCGTCTATTCTCAGAATGCGCTGCCTGTGCTATAAGGTAAAACTTAATCAAAAACCGACAAAACCACATGATTTCAGGTCGCAGGCTGCGAGACGAAATCGTCCAGAAACCAACGTTTATGCCATTTTTGAACAAAATACCATCGTTTTTGTCTCAAAAATGGAAAAATCCCGGTTCCGTGATCAGAACCGGGATTGGTGGACGATGTAGGACTCGAACCTGCGACCTTCCGCACGTCAAGCGGATGCTCTACCAGCTGAGCTAATCGTCCGAACGCATGGGTTATTATAACGGACGCATGGATATTTGTCAAGCATTTTTTCGGCGGAATTCTAATGTTTTTTCGGCGGAATTCCAATGATTTTTTGCAAGTGAAATGTACGCATGTTTTTCCCCTTTTCGGCCATACTTCCGAGAAAGGGGGCTGCGAGATGGAAAAACACGCGGCGGGGCAGGATGACTTGGCTCTAAACGTAGGAGGTCTGCGCCGGAGGGCGCTGGAGGCGGGGGAGATGGACAGGCTCTTCTGCGGCGACGGGGATCTGTGCCGGCGGGCGCTTTGCGTGTGCGGGCTGGACTGCGTGCTGTTCTTCCTCGACGGGCTGACCTCCGGGGGGGACATCGCCGAGACGGTGCTCAAGCCCCTGCGGGCGCTGGGCGGCGCGGTTTCTACGGCTTTCGGGAAACCGAACGGAATGACTGCGCCGGGAGCGTCGGAGGAAACAGCCTCGGCCGCGCTGCAGGCGGAGATCCTGTCCGGCGCGGTCTACTGCGCGGTGGCGGAGGCCTGCGACGACGTTGACTCGGCGGCATCCAAACTGCTCAACGGCTTCTGCGTGCTCTGCCTGCCGGGCGGGCGCGGCGTCGCCTTCGAGGTCAAGACCGGGGAGAAGCGCGGCCCCTCGGAGCCAGAGGTGGAGAGCACGACGCGCGGTCCGAAGGACGCCTTCGCCGAGACCTCCCGCACGAACACCGGCCTGGTGCGCCGCCACCTGCGCAGCACGCGGCTGCGCGTATTCGAGACCTCCGCCGGCGGCGAGACGCACACGAACATCTCGATGCTCTGGGTGGACGGAGCGGCCGATCCCTCCGTCGTCAGGCGGGTGAAGGCGCGGCTGGAGGACGCTCCGGCGCGGGAGCTGCTGACCCCGGCGGCCGTGGAAACCTGGCTGACCGGGCACCGCGGCACGCCCTTCCCCCTGGTCCAGTACACCGAGCGGACTGACAAATTCGCCTCCGGCCTGCTCACGGGCAGGGTCGGCGTCTTTGCCGACGGCCTGCCGGTGGGCTATCTGCTGCCGGTCAATCTCGGGATGCTGCTGCAGGCGGCGGAGGACCGCGATACCGACCCGCTCTCCACGCACTTTCTGCGCCTGCTGCGTCTGGCGGCTGCCGCCCTCGCCCTGCTGCTGCCGGGGCTCTACGTTGCGATGGCGACCTTCCACCAGGAGATGCTGCCGACCCTCCTGCTCGACGCGATCATCGAGAGCAAGCGCTCCGTACCCTTCCCGACGGTTCTGGAGGTCCTCGGCCTGCTGCTGGCCTTCGAGCTGCTGCAGGAGGCGGGGCTGTCCGCGCCGAAGGCGGTCTCGCAGCCGGTGTCGATCATCGGCGGGCTCGTCGTCGGCACAGCTGCGGTGGAGGCGAATCTGATCTCGCCCGCGGCGCTGATCGTGGTCTCCGCGGCCGGTATCTGCGGCTTCGCTCTGCCCGGCAAAAGCCTGGTCGACGCGGTGCGCCTGTGCCGCCTTGGGCTCACGGTCTGCGCCGCGCTCGCGGGCCTCTGGGGGCTGACTTACGGCATCCTGACCCTGCTGGTTTTCCTCTCGCGGCTGGACTCCTTCGGCTGCGCCTGGCTCGCGCCGTTTTCCGGTCCGGACGGAACGGCGAACCGCCGCGACGGCCCGCGCTGAGCCGGGGAAAAGGGCTTCCGGACGGCTCGTGCGGAAGCGCGGCGCAGGGCGGCAGAAAAGGCCTGTTTTTCTTGGATTTTACGGGATTTTTTCCTGGTTTTCGAAAAAAAACTATTGCAATTCCAATATGGCGGTGCTATAATGTACGTGTTTTAAGGTAGGAAGTAAGTTAGAGAGGCCGTTCAAGCCTCTCTTTCTATTATGTCAGACGGATTTTTTCGAAGCAAAGCGAGGCGGAAGTATGAAAATCACCGAGCGGGTCTGGGCGCTCGCCCAGCCGGTAGTAGAGCGGCACGGCTGCAAGCTCTGGGACGTGGAATACGTCCGCGAGGCAGGGGAGTGGTACCTGCGCCTGTTGATCGACAAGGACGGCGGCGTCTCGATCAACGACTGCGTGGATATTTCCCGCGAGATGGATCCGATCCTCGACCGGGAGGACCCGATCGAGACCAGCTACCGCTTCGAGGTCTGCTCGGCGGGGCTCGAACGCCCGCTGAAGCGGCCCTCCGACTTCGAGACCTTCCTGGGCGCGGATGTGCTTGTCAAGCTCTACCGCCCCCTGAACGGGATCCGCGAATATCCCTGCGTGCTCCGCGGCTATGATAACGGCGACGTGACCGTGGAATACGCCGGAGAAACCATGACCTTTACCAAGTCCCAGGTCGCCCTTGTGCGCCTCAGAGCGGACTTTTAGAAATGAGAAAACAGGAGGATCTGAAAATGCCCACCAATCCGAACACTGAGATTATTGCAGCTCTTCGCCAGCTCGAGCGCGAGCGCGGCATTCCCGCGGACTATATGACCGACAGGATCACGCAGGCCCTGCTTGCAGCCTATAAAAAGGACCGCACCGGCTACACCGACAACGTGTACGTTGAGCTCACCGAGAACAATCTGCGGATGTACGCCCAGAAGGAAGTCGTGGAGGAGGTCGTGACCCCCGCCACCGAGATCCAGTTGGACGCCGCCCGGAAGATCGACCCGAACTGCGCCGTCGGCGATCTCGTCTGCGAGGATATCCAAACCCAGGCCTTCGGTCGCATCGCCGCCCAGACCGCCAAGCAGGTCATCATCCAGGGCATCCGTGAGGCCGAGCGCGGCATGGTTTTCGACCGCTTCTCTTCCAAGGAGCATGAGATCCTCACCGGCACCGTCCTGCGCGTGGACAACAACACCGGCGATCTGACCGTCCGTCTCGGACAGGGCACGGACCGCACCGAAGCCTGGCTCTCCGCCGGCGAGCAGGTCCGCGGCGAGAACTATCTCGAGGGCGATCTGATCCGCGTCTACGTCGTGGAGGTCCGCCGCTCGACCCGCGGCCCGCAGATCATCGTCTCCCGCACGCACCCCGGCCTGGTCAAGCGCCTGTTTGAGCTGAACGTCCCCGAGATCGCCTCCGGCGACGTTGAGATCAAGTCCGTCGCCCGCGAGGCCGGCTCCCGCACGAAGATGGCCGTCTATGCCGTGGATCGGAACCTCGATCCGGTCGGCACCTGCGTCGGCCCGCGCGGCGCCCGTGTCGCGGCTGTCGTGGATGAGCTCCACGGCGAGAAGATCGACATCGTGGTCTGGAACGAGGATCCGGCGCAGTTCGTCGCGGCGGCGCTCGCCCCGGCGGACGTGCTCTCCGTGACCCCGCTCAGCGACGAGAAGTCCTTCCGCGTCATCGTTCCCGACGACCAGCTCTCGCTGGCCATCGGCAAGGAGGGCCAGAACGCCCGCCTCGCCGCCAGACTGACCGGCCACAAGATCGACATCAAGCCGGCCAGCGCCGCGGAAGCGTAAGCGCCCCATGCAGGGCGGGCTGACCTCAGCCCGCCGTCCGGCGCGTATTGCGGCGGCCTGGGTCAGGCCGCCCCGCGGAAAAGATCAAAAATCAAACGAGAGGAGGGAATCCACAGCCTATGCCGAAGAAGATCCCCCTGCGGCAATGCCTCGGCTGCCGCGAAATGAAGCCGAAGCGCGAGCTTGTACGGGTGGTACGTTCCCCCGAGGGAGCGGTCAGCCTGGACCTCAAGGGCAAGGCTCTGGGCCGCGGCGCCTATGTGTGCCGGAATCCGGAGTGTCTCAGGAAGGCGCTGCGCGCCAAGGCGATCGCCCGCAGCCTGAGCGTGGAGATCCCGCCCGAGTTATATGACGTTCTCACCCGGCAGATGGAGGAAGATCATGGAACAGAAGGATAAGACGATCGGTCTGCTGTCCATTGCGCGGAAGGCCGGAAAGCTCCAGACGGGCGAGGACGCGGTCGGCGTGATGATGGCCGAGCATCGCGCGAGGCTGATCGTTCTGGCCTCGGACGCCGGTGCGGCGACGGTCCGCCGCGTCAAGGCGCAGACCGAAGGGACCCGCCAGCGCTGGCTGGTTTTAGATCTCGACAAGCAGACCCTCGGCGCGGCGCTCGGAAAGGCGTCCGTCGCGGTTGCGGCCTTTGCGGACGTCTCGCTGGCTCTGGCGTTCGTCCGGACGCTGGAGGATCCCGATCCCGAGCTGGTCGCAGATCTCGAGAAGCGGGTCGAGCGGGTCAAGTCCCGCGCGGAATCCGGCAAGCGCAGCAAGTTACGGAAAAGTTAAGTTGGAGGTGGCTATATGAGTTTTGTGAAGTATCGCATTAAAGAGGTGGCGGCGGACTTCGGCATGCAGCCGAAGGAGATCGCTGCGATCATTGAAAAATATTATGAAAAGCCCAAGAGCACCGCGCAGGTGCTCGAGGAGAATCAGCTCAATCTGGTGTTTGATCTGCTGACGCAGCAGAACCAGATTCCGTCGGTGGAGGTCGTGTTTGCCGCGGCCTTTGCCGCCAGGGAAGCCGCCGAAAAGAAGCAGGCTGAGGAGGCCGCGAAGAAGCAGGCCGAGCAGAAGAAGGCGGAAGCGGCCAAGCCCGCCGCCCAGAAGCCCGGCGCGAGCGCCGCGCCGGCCAAGCCGGCGAAGCCTGCCGAGCCGCAGCGCAAGCGTGAGCGCCGCGTGGTCGACACCTCCGCCGTCCAGGTCAACGCCAATCGCTTTGACGACAGCGTCGACACCCTGATCTCCGAGCGCGACCAGAACCGCGCCGGCGGCAAGCAGAAGATCGGCGGCAAGAACAAGAACAAGCAGCAGCAGCAGAAGGGCGCCAAGTCCCGCGAGGACGAGCGCAAGCGCTTGAACCGCCTGCGCCTCGAGGTCGTCAAGAAGACCCCGCTGACCGTCAAGATCCCCGACGAGATCACGGTCGGCGAGCTGGCCTCCCGCATGAAGAAGACGGCCGCCGAGGTCATCAAGTGCCTGATCAAGAACGGCGTCATGGCCACCGTGAACCAGAACATCGACTTTGACACCGCCGAGTACATCGCCACCGAGCTGGGCTGCAAGGTCGAGCACGAGGTCATCATGACCATCGAGGAGAAGCTTTTTGACGATCACAAGGACACCGAGAGCGAACTGGTCTCCCGTCCACCGGTCGTTGTGGTCATGGGCCACGTCGACCACGGCAAGACGAGCCTGCTCGACGCCGTCCGCAAGACCAACGTGGCCGCGGGCGAGGCCGGCGGCATCACCCAGCACATCGGCGCCTACACCGTCAAGATCAACGGCAGCCCGATCACCTTCCTGGATACCCCGGGCCACGCGGCCTTCACCTCCATGCGTGCCCGCGGCGCCATGTGCACCGACGTGGCAATCCTGGTCGTGGCTGCCGACGACGGCATCATGCCGCAGACGATCGAAGCCATCAACCACGCCAAGGCCGCCAAGATCCCAATCGTGGTCGCGGTCAACAAGATGGATAAGCCGGGCGCGAATCCCGACCGCATCCTCACCCAGCTCACCGAGCACGATCTGGTCCCCGCGGAGTGGGGCGGCGACACCGAGGTCTGCCGCATCTCCGCCAAGACCGGCATGGGCATTGACGAGCTGCTCGAGACGGTCATCCTGACCGCCGAGCTGCAGGATCTGAAGGCCAACCCGAACCGCGCCGCGAAGGGCACGGTCATCGAAGCCCGCCTCGACAAGGCGCGCGGCCCGATCGCGACCTTGCTGGTCCAGAACGGCACCCTGAATCAGGGCGACACGATCATCGCCGGCACGGCGGTCGGCCACGTCCGCGTCATGACTGACGACAAAGGCAAGTCGATCAAGCACGCCGGTCCCTCCGTCCCCGTGGAGATCATGGGTCTGGCGGACGTTCCGGAACCCGGCGACGCCTTTGAGGCCGTCTCCGACGAGCGCATGGCCCGCCAGCTGGTCGAGCAGCGCCGCCAGAAGGCTAAGGATGAGCTGGCCAAGCACCAGTCCAAGGTCACGCTGGAGAACCTCTTCGACCAGATGAAGAAGGGCGAGATGAAAGAGCTCGCCATCATCGTCAAGGCGGACGTTCAGGGCTCCGCCGAGGCGGTCAAGGCCAACCTCGAGAAGCTCTCCAACGACGAAGTCGCAGTCAGGGTCATCCACAGCGGCGTCGGCGCGATCAACGAGTCTGACATTCTGCTGGCCTCCACCGCCAACGCGATCATCGTCGGCTTCAACGTTCGTCCGGATGCCGCGGCCGCCGTCTCCGGGCAGCGCAGCAACGTCGATATCCGCCTCTACAGCGTCATCTACGAGTGCCTCGAGGAGATCGAGGCCGCCATGAAGGGCATGCTGGCCCCGAAGTACCGCGAGGTCGTCATCGGCCACGCCGAGGTCCGCGTCCTCTACAAGGTCAGCGCGATCGGCACCGTCGCCGGCTGCTACGTCAAGGACGGCAAGATCACCCGCGACGCCAAGGTCCGCGTCCTGCGCGACAACGTCGTCATCTATACCGGCGAGCTCGGCAGCCTGCAGCGCTTCAAGGACTCCGTCAAGGAGGTCCAGGCGAACTTCGA
>JAFPFL010000051.1 GCA_017425545.1 Oscillospiraceae bacterium
AAGTTGTTCACCACAGGCAGGCGGCCGGCGGCGGCGTCCGCCAGAATGGCGGCCTTCAGGCCGGCGGGATCCGTGCAGACCAACTCGTGATCGCTGTAGTCGTCGTCTTTGTAGTAGACATCGCCGGAGATCGTCGCCCGGAAGATACGGTCGGGCACCAGCTTTTCGTAATAGGGCTCCGCCACCTCCGGGCGGCTGTAGATGGCGCCGATCCGCTCCGCGTCCTGCGGACGGGTCACCTGGTAGACCCGATCCAGGGTCCTGCCGTTCTTGAGATGATAGCGAATGTGGAGGAACTCGTTCACCCCGTCGCTGTAGTATTTGGATCCGTCAAAGTATCCGTCCCGGTTCTTCAGGGCGTGGCGGTGGATGGTGCGGACCGTCTCGAAATCGGCGGGGTCGGTGAGCCGGACGGTGTCATCGGGGATGTTGAAATCGCCGAGAACGATCCCGGACTCTCCCGTGCTGATCTCCACAGACGCGATCTCGTTTGTCTCCGGAACGCGGCGCTGCCAGCCAAGGATATCGAAGCGCATGCCCAGGATGAACCCGGTCAGCACGGCGGCAAAGACGCCGAAGCCCAGCCAGAGCCGGGGCTTTCGAAACACCTTGACCGTGCGAGCAAGCATCATGGACGAGCCGAACCAGCCGGCAAAGCAGCCGATCAGCGTGTTGATCAGCAGCAGCCAGACCAGGTTCCCGCCGTCGGAGCCGACGCTGAGGAGGGCGGTCAGGATCAGGCCGACGCCGACGGCGCAGCAGGCGGTGAAGACCAGACGGAAGGCGAAGCGCGCCCAGCCGTAGGCCATGGCGTCGCCGGCCCGCTCCACCTGGCGGACCCGGTTGTGATACCATCCCAGCGCCAGCAGCGCAAGGCCGACGCAGGCGTAGATCACGCAGAGCTTCCCGAAGCCCTGCTCAAACATGAGCAGCCGCAGGGCCGGAGAAAGGGCGGCCAGCTCCCGGTTGACCGTGATCACCAGACCGTAGAAGAGCGCCCTGCATTCCAGAATGACAAGCATCGGCAGCAGATAGCCGATGAAGTTCAGGGCGAAATAGCTGAGCACCGCGATGACCGTCCGGCCGGACAGGACCATGCAGAAGACCGCCAGACCGTAGAAGAACAGGTACTGCAGCAGCCAGCGCAGGATTCCGCGCCAAAGCAGTCCGGAGCTGGCGCCCAGGCCGTTGGCCAGGAGGATGATCTGATAGGCCGCACCCATGACAAGCACCGGGACGGCATAGAACAGCAGGCCGGAGACGGTGTTGGTCACAAAGTGGCAGGTCCTGGTCATGGGGAAGGCGTGCATCATATAGGCGGATCTGGTTTTGTGCAGATACTTGAAGACCATCGCCGCGCAGAGGATGGCCATGACGAAGCCGACGCTCACGCCGTTTTTCTGGAAATCCTCCAAATACTCCCGGACATATCCGGCCCTTGTGCGGAGGATTTCAATCCCGGTTCTGTCTCCCGGAAAGGAATCGCTCGCCGAAAGCTCCCGCAGGAGCAGAAAGGGCCCGGTGATCAGGAGAATGGCCAGCAGGCAGCCCCACAGCGGGGCAAAACGGCCGGTATTCTTCCGCAGCAGGGTCGGATTAAAGAATGACATTCTTGATTTCATAGTCCACACCTCCCAGCTCATAGACAAAGACCTCCTCCAGAGAAAGAGGCACCAGGTCGTAGAAGATCGGGTTTACGGCGGCCAGCGCCGTGCCGACAGCCTCCTGGCTGCCGCGGATGATGACGGTCTCCACCTTTCCGTTGTTGGAACGGTGCAGAACATTCAGGCTTGCGGGCAGCTCGCTGCCCTCCCGGAGAACCACCTGGGCCTTGACCACATTGTCCTGCAGCTCGTCCAGGGTGCGCTCCAGCAGCATCTTCCCCTTGTGGAGGATGCCCACATGGTCACAGACGTCCTCCAGCTCCCGCAGGTTGTGGGAGGAGACCAGAACCGTGGTGCCCCGCTGGGCCACGTCCTGGAGCATCAGACTCCAGACCTGACGGCGCATGACGGGATCCAGCCCGTCCACCGGCTCATCCAGGACCAGGACCTTCGGTCTGGAGGCGATGGCAAGCAGGAAGGCCGCCTGCTTCTGCATGCCCTTGGAGAACCGGCGCAGCTGGGTCCTGGAATCCAGCTGGAAGCTCTCCCGCAGCTCCTCATACAGCTTGCGGTCGAAGGAGGGATAGACGCCCTCATAGAACCGGGCCATATCGGCCAGGCCGGAGGAGGGGAAATAGAAGATGTCGTCGGGAATGTAGGCAATCCCGGATTTGAGCTCCGGGTTTTCGAAGACGGGCTTGCCATCCACGGAGACAGTGCCGCTGTCCGGCCGGAAGATGCCGGTGATGTGGCGGATGACGGTGGACTTGCCCGCGCCGTTGGGCCCCACCAGACCGTAGACCGCCCCGTCGGGGACCGTCATCGTCAGGTCGTCCAGAGCCACAAAGCCGTCAAAGGTCTTGCGCAGATTCTTGACTTCAATCATGGATCGATGCCTCCTTTAAAAGGGTTTGCAGCCCCGCGGGGTCCTCCCCCAGCTGCAGCAGCTCGGTGTAGGCGGCCAGAAGCTTTTCCTTCAGCTCCCGGCGGCGGCTCTCGTCCACGCCGGAAAGCTTGCCGGCGAAGGAGCCCTTGCCGGGAATCGAATAGATGAAGCCCTTTTGCTCCAGCTCCCGATAGGCTCTTTGGATGGTATTGGGATTGATGGCAAGCTGGCCTGCCAGCTCCCGGACAGAGGGCAGCTTCTCCCCTTCCGGAAGCGCTCCGGAAAGGATCAGCCGCCGGAGCTTTTCCTCCAGCTGCTCATAGATGGGACGGCTGTCCCGGTAGTTCAGGCTGATCAACGGCGTCACTCCTTTGCTTGAGAATTGTATTAACTGTATTAACTGTCCTGATACAGTTGTAGCACAGTCAGGAGGATTTGTCAAGGGGGATTTTCATTTTTTCTGGGGCTTTTCAATCATTGACAGGATCGGCGCGGAAATGGTATGATAAGAAATGAATCAGAACGAACGCGGCGGGAGGAAATACGATGAAGCTTATGATTCTGGACGGCAACTCCGTCATCAACCGGGCCTTTTTCGGCGTCCGGCTGCTGAGCACGAACGACGGTCTGTTTACCAACGCGATCTTCGGATTCCTGAACATTCTGGAAAGAATGCGCACCCAGGAGAAGCCGGACGCGCTCTGCGTCGCCTTCGATCTGCACGGGCCGACCTTCCGACATCTGCGCTATGACGGCTACAAGGCCACCCGCCACCCGATGCCGGAGGAGCTGGCCATGCAGATGCCGGTGATGAAGGACGTGCTGAAAGCCATGAACATTCCGATCTACGCCGTGCAGGGCTGGGAGGCCGACGACGTGATCGGCACCGTCGCCCGGCGCTGCGGCGCCGAGGGCTGGGACTGCGTGATCGTCACCGGCGACCGCGACAGCCTGCAGCTTGTGAATGAACACGTCTCGGTCAAGCTGGTCGTGACCAAGGGCGGGCAGACGAACGCAACGCTCTACACGCCGGAGGTCTTCGAGGCGGAGTACGGCTTCGAGCCGAACCGGCTGATCGATCTCAAGGCACTGATGGGCGACTCGTCCGACAACATCCCCGGCGTGGCCGGCGTCGGCCCGAAGACTGCGACGGAGCTGCTGCTGAAATACAAGACCCTCGACGGCGTCTATGAAAACCTGACCCGCGAGAACATGAAGGGCAAGCTCTACGACAAGCTCGAGGCCGGAAAGGACAACGCCTACCTCTCCTATGAGCTCGCGACGATCCGGCTCGACGCGCCGATCGCCTTTACGCCTTCCGACGCGCTGATCCGGGAGCCGGACAAAAGAGCCCTCTATGAACTGTTTCTCCGGCTCAACTTCGTCAAGCTGATCGACAAGTACAACCTCCGCGCGCCGGAGCCCGAGCAGCTCCCGCTGGTTCCCTCAGAGGCCGATGAGAGCGCGACCGTCTCCGCTCCGGACGCAGCCCGGGCGATGCAGTGGCTGGATTCTCTGGCCGGAAAAACCGTCGCCGTACGCGCGGACGCGGGCTTTGAGACGCTGGCTGTGGACGACAGAGCACATAGGGTGCTTCTGACGAAGACCGCGCTCGGCGGCGGTTGGGGGGCGGCTCTGAACAAGCTGTTCTCCGGGAAGATCCACATCCTGACCCACGGGGCGAAGGAGCTGATCCGGAAGCTGATCGAGGGCGGCAACGCCTGCGAGGGTGTCGTCTTCGACACCGAGCTTGCCGCCTATCTGATCGACGCGGCGCGGGGCAAGTACGAGCTGCCGCGGCTTGCCGCGGACTGGCTGCACATCCAGCTTCCGGCTGAAAAGGAGCTCCGGGAAAAGGGTGCCGATCCCGTGCACGCCGCGCAGGCGGCGCTGGCATCGGAGGCATCCGCGATCCTCGCCCTCCGGCCCGAGCTCGAGGCGGAGCTGAAAAAGCAGGGGCTTGAAAAGCTGCTCTATGAGATGGAGCTGCCGCTCTGCCGCGTGCTGGCCGAGATGGAGGTCGCAGGCGTCCTCGTGGACGCGGACGCACTCCACCGCTTCGGAGACATACTCCGCGCGCGCATCGCGGCCTGCGAGGCCGAGATCTACCGCATTGCAGGCACGAAGTTCAACATCAACTCCCCGAAGCAGCTCGGCGAGATCCTCTTTGAGCGGCTGCAGCTTCCCGCCGGCAAGAAGACCAAGACCGGCTATTCGACCAACGTCGAGGTCCTCGAACGGCTCAAATCGGCAAACCCGATCATCCCGGTGATCATGACCTTCCGCACGCTGACAAAGCTGCAGGCGACCTATGCCGACGGCCTTCTGAAGGCCATCGACCCCGACGGCCGCGTGCGCACGACCTTCCAGAACACGGTCACCTCGACCGGCCGCCTTTCTTCCACCGATCCGAACCTGCAAAACATCCCGGTCCGCACCGACCTCGGCGCGGAGATCCGGAAGATGTTTGTGCCGCAGCCGGGCTGGGTCTTCGTGGACGCCGACTACAGCCAGATCGAGCTGCGCGTGTTGAGCTGCATGGCGGACGACGAGTCGATGCAGGAGGCCTTCCGGTCCGGCGAAGACATCCACCGCGTCACAGCCTCGCAGGTCTTCGGCGTGCCCTTCGACGACGTCACGCCGCAGATGCGGCGCAGCGCAAAGGCCGTCAACTTCGGCATCGTCTACGGCATCTCCGAGTTCTCGCTTGCCGAGGACATCGGCGTCTCCCGCCAGGAGGCGAAGAACTACATCGACAGCTATCTGCGGAAATACCACGGCGTCCGGGATTTCATGAAGGCGGTTGTGGAAAACGGAACGAAGGACGGCTACGTCTCCACCCTCTACGGAAGGCGGCGCTATCTGCCCGACCTGCGCGACAGCAAGTACATGGTCCGCGAGGCCGCCCGGCGGATGGCGATGAACGCCCCCATCCAGGGCACGGCGGCGGATATCATCAAGCTCGCCATGCTCCGCGTGCGCGAAGCTCTGGCGCGGGACGGCCTGCAGGCCAGGCTGGTTCTGCAGGTGCATGACGAGCTGATCGTCGAGTGCCCGGAATCAGAGGCAGAGACGGTGCGGAAACTCGTCGCCGAGCAGATGGAGCACGCGGTTTCGCTGCCGGTTCCCCTGACTGCGGAGGCGAAGATCGGCAGAAGCTGGTACGAGGCGAAATAAGCGCCGGTTTTCCGGAAAAGGGAAAAATCCCCTTTACTTTCCGATTTGTTCTGCTATAATATTGTCGTTATTTGGGCAAAGCCCTGAAAATACCATGGATAAGGAGAGTTTCAATGAGCAAAGAGTATAAGCTTCCCGTGAAAACGCCGAGGAGCCTGACCTATGTGACCCGCAACATCCCCGAGGTCACCCTGGAGCAGCGCGAGCGCGCCCTGAACGCCACCCACTGGAATGAATTTGCATTCCCGGCCGGTCTGCTGACCGTCGATATGCTGTCCGACTCCGGCACCACCGCCATGACCGACCAGCAGTGGTCCGCCATGTTCCTGGGCGACGAGTCCTACGGCCGCAACAAGGGCTATTACGTCCTGCTCGACGCTTTCCGCGACATCTTCGAACGCGGCGGCGAGAAGAACTGGAAGAAGTCCATCGACCTCATCCGCACCGACTGCAAGGACATCGAAAAGCTGATGGACGAGCTCTATCTCTGCGAGTACGAAGGCGGCCTGTTCAACGGCGGCGCCGCGCAGATGGAGAGACCCAACACCTTCCTGATCCAGCAGGGCCGCGCAGCGGAATCCGTCCTGTTTGAGATGGTCAAGAAGATCATGGCCGCCCGTTACCCGGGCAAGGTCTTCACCATTCCCTCCAACGGCCACTTCGACACCACCGAGGGCAACATCAAGCAGATGGGCTCCATCCCCCGCAACCTCTACAACAAGAAGCTCCTCTACGAAATTCCCGAGGGCGGCAAGTACGAGAAGAACCCGTTCAAGGGCGATATGGACAACGAGAAGCTCGAAGAGCTGATCCAGCAGGTCGGTCCGGAGAACGTTCCTCTGATCTACACCACCATCACCAACAACACCGTCTGCGGCCAGGCCGTCTCCATGCACTCCATCCGCGAGACTGCCCGGATCGCTGCCAAGTACGACATCCCCTTCATGTTCGACGTCGCCCGCTGGGCCGAGGACTGCTACTTCATCAAGGTCAACGAGCCGGGTTATGAGAACAAGTCCATCGCCGAGATCGCGACCGAAATGTTCTCCTACTGCGACGGTTTCACGATGTCCGCCAAGAAGAACGGCCACGCCAACATGGGCGGCATGCTCGCCTTCCGTGACAAGGGCCGGTTCTGGAGAAAGTTCTCCGACTTCAACCCCGACGGCACCGTCAAGACCGACGTCGGCGTCCTGCTCAAGGTCAAGCAGATCTCCTGCTACGGCAACGACTCCTACGGCGGCATGTCCGGCCGCGACATCATGGCGCTGGCTGCCGGTCTGTATGAGGAGTGCAACTTCGCCTACCAGGAAGCCCGCGTGCAGCAGTGCGAGTACCTGGCTCAGGGCTTCTACAAGGCCGGCGTCAAGGGCGTTATCCTGCCCGCCGGCGGCCACGGCGCCTATATCGACATGACCCAGTTCTTCGACGGCAAGCGCAGCCACGACAAGTTCGCGGGCCAGGCCTTCTCTCTCGAACTGATCCGCCGCTACGGCATCCGCGCCGCGGAGCTGGGCGACTTCTCGATGGAATACGACCTCAAGACCCCGGAGCAGCAGGACGAGATCTGCAACGTCGTCCGCTTTGCGGTCAACCGCAGCATGTACAGCCAGGAGCACATGGACTACGTGATCGCCGCGGTCAAGGCCCTGTATGAGGATCGCGAGAGCATCCCCAACATGCGCATTGTCTGGGGCCACAACCTGCCCATGCGTCACTTCCACGCCTTCCTCGAGCCGTACCCCAACGAGGACTGATTCCGGAAGCTATACAAGCTATACAAAACCCGCACAGGGGATCGTTTTGCGTGCGCGATGGATGGTATTGAGAATAAAAAGTCAGAATTGAGAATGATTGGAGTTTTTCAGGGAGAATCAAATTCTGAACTGTCCCCCGGAAAGTTCCGTCCCGCAGGAGGCGCTTTTGGAACGGCAGGCCGGCTCATTCTTCCGAAAATCTCCTTGAATGATTGATTCTCTCCGCAGAATGAACCTTTATCTTCGCGGACTTTTTGATACTCTCCACTGAATTTTCGATTTTCTCCGCAGGAAAATGGTTGACAGTCCGGCGAAGCCGTGTTATAATGGCTGTAAGTTAGAGCCTTGCCGCACGGGAAGGCGCCACGATTGAAAGGGGATTTCCTTATGGCTGCGATTCTTGTTCTTGTCGTTCTTTTACTGCTGACGAAGTTCAGCGTCAACCGGCTGTATTCGGCCCATCCCAATCTGGGTGATTTCCTGCTCCTGCGCGTGCTGTTCTTCCTGATTTATTTCGCAATCTCCATCGTCTTCATGTACGGTCTTGTCATCGCCATCCGCGGCATCGTCTGGAAGGAATCTCCCAAGATGATCCTCGGCTTCGCGATTCTTGCCGCCGGCGTTCTGGTGTTCATCTTCTCCGGCATCAAAACCCACAAAACGGAAGAAGAGAAAGCCTGATCTTTCTCCCGCAGACCGATTCGGCCTGCCTGCTGATTTGCATGTATGACGACGCAAAGCCACCTCTCAGGAGGGGTTTTGCGTCGTCTTTTTCTTTCCGGACGGTTTGTTCGCTCTGCGCATTGCACCGCGCTTCCCCATCCCCTGCCGCGCATCCCGCGCCAGGCGGAGCCGGACGCGTCAGCCGCAGCCCGACTCCTGAAAAGCTGACGCCGTAATTCCGCGGAAAATCAATATTTTTTCTTGACAAGCGCAGGGCCAATGTGGTACATTTTTCCTGTGAATGGCATCGGATGATGGATCCGGGAGAGACTGCGCGGAAGCGGCGCCGAAGGGGATTGCGAAAGCTCTCAGGCAAAAGGACCGGGTTCGGACGAAACACCGTAAAGTGTGACAAAACACACGCCGTAGGTGCAACCCGCAATCTCAGAGCGGGGAATCTCTCAGGCTTAAAACGGTGGCACAAAAACTCCTCTCGGGGGGAGCTTTTGCGCCGCCGCTTTTTGATATTCCGGCGTTTTCATTCGTATGCAAAACCATTTCAATACACAGGAGGTAATTACATGAGCGAACTCAAACGCACCCAGCTTTACGACGTCCACGTTGCCGCAGGCGGCAAGATGGTAGACTTCGGCGGTTGGGACATGCCCGTCCAGTACCCGACCGGTATCGTGGCCGAGCACCTTTACACCCGTCACTTCTGCAGCCTTTTCGACGTCTCCCACATGGGCAGAATCCTGGTCTCCGGACCGCAGCGCGTGGAATTCCTGCAGCACGTGCTCTCCAGCAACGTGATGGCCCTCGACCTCAACGAGGCCCAGTACTGCATCATTCCCAACGAGAACGGCGGCGCCATTGACGACGCTTACCTCTACCGCTTCGAGGATGACCGCTTCCTGCTGGTCGTCAACGCAGCCAACACCGACAAGGACCTTGTTCATCTCCGCAAGGAAGTGCAGGCCTTCGACTGCACCCTCACCGACATCACCAAGGAATGGGCCTCCATCGCCGTTCAGGGTCCCAAGAGCCGAGAGCTGCTGACCATCCTCTCCGGCGGCGCTCCGCTGACCGAGCTGATGAAGAACTGCCTGAACACCCTGCCCCTCGAGGGCCGCGTTGCCCGTATCGCGAAGACCGGCTACACCGGCGAACCTCTCGGCTACGAAGTCTTTGTCAAGAGCGAAGACGCCGCCTGGCTGTGGAACCGCCTGGTTGAGCTCGGCGCCAAGCCCGCCGGCCTGGGCGCCCGCGACACCCTCCGCATGGAAGCCATGCTCCCCCTCTACGGCCATGAAATGGGCGAAGACGCCGAAGGCAAGGAGATCCCGATCTACGCCGTCTCCCTGGCCAAGTTCGCCGTTTCCTTCTCCGCTCAGAAGGGCAACTTCATCGGCCGCGAGGCTCTGGCAAAGCAGTACGAAGCCTTCCAGCAGATCGCGAACCGCCACTACTCCCGCGCCGACGGCATCCTGCCGAAAAAGATCGTTCCCATTGTCCTGCTTGACCGCGGCGTCATGCGCAAGGACATGCCCGTCTACAAGGACGACAAGATGGTCGGCTGGATCACCTCCGGCACCATGGTTCCCTACTACGTCGCCGAAGGCGAAGGCATGGCCACCACTTACACCGACGAGACCGCGACCCGCGCGCTTGGCATGGCCTACGTGGACAATACCGTCGAGACCGACGACATCCTCTACGTCGACATTCGCGGCCGCAGGATCAAGGCTGCCGTTCCCCGCTTCCACATGCGTGTGGACGCGCCTCCCTTTGCCCGTCCCATCCTCTACACGCCTCCTGTCGAGGACAAGGCTGCGACCGGCGTCAACTACCGTCCGGAAGCTATGGAGCTGATCCAGAAGGCCACCGAGAACCACATCTGGCGTCAGCGCAAGTGCATCAACCTGATCCCGTCCGAGAACTCCGCTTCCCGCGCGGTTCAGCTGCTGTGCGCTTCCGATCCCGCGTTCCGCTACGCCGAGCACAAGAAGATCCTGTCCTTCTACGACCATGAGATCTTCTACTATCAGGGCACCAAGTTCATCGAGAAGGTCGAAGAGAAACTCGTTGAGCAGCTGCGCCAGTACCTGGGCGCCACCGAGGTCGAGACCCGCGTGATCTCCGGCCAGATGTCCAACATGGCCGTCTTCTCCTCCCTGATGGATTTCAAGAACCGCAACAACCGCAAGGTCACCCCGAAGCGTCTGGGCTACATCCTGCACAACCACATCATGAAGGGCGGCCACCTGTCCGCGCAGCCCATGGGCGCTCTGCATGACTACGTCGCCGTTGATCCCGTCACCGAGCGCAACGCCGTCGTCCCCTTCCCCGTCCTGCCCGACAACGAGTACAAGATCGACGTCGAGGAGACCAAGAAGGTCATCGACCAGTACCGTCCCGAGTTCATCATCTTCGGCAAGTCCATGGTCCTGCACAAGGAGCCTGTCCGCGAGATCCGTCAGTTCGTCGACGAGATGGGTCTGGACACCACGATCATGTACGACATGGCCCACGTCATGGGTCTGGTCGGCGATCACTTCCAGAAGCCGTTTGAAGAGGGCGCTGAGATCGTCACCGGTTCTACCCACAAGACCTTCTTCGGCCCGCAGCGCGGCCTGATCGGCGTCAACTACAAGCCCGACGAGCTCAAGTGGAACCTGTGGAAGACCATCGAGAGCCGCGCCTTCCCGGGAAGCGTCTCCAACCACCACCTCGGCACGCAGCTCGGCCTGCTGATGGCTGCCTATGAGATGAACACCTTCAAGGATGAGTATCAGGGCAACATCATTGCCAACGCCAAGCACTTCGCCAAGTGCCTGAAGGCCGAAGGCCTCGACGTCGCCGGCGATCCCGCCATCGACTACACCGAGACCCACCAGGTCATCGTCAACGTCGGTTATGCCCAGGGCTACGACATTGCCGAGCGTCTGGAAGCCAACAACATCATCGTCAACTACCAGGCGACCCCGAACGAAGAGTCCTTCACCGCATCCGGCGCGCTCCGCATGGGCGTCAGCGAAATGACCCGCTTCGGCTTCACCAAGGACGACTTCGCAAAGCTCGCTTCCATCATGGCTGACTGCATCCTCCGCAACAAGGACGTCACCGAAGACGTCGAGAAGCTGCGCAGCGAGCACTTGACCATGAAGTACTGCTTCAACGACGACGAGTTCACATCCGCCCTCGAGAACTTCCTGGGCGTCATCGGTCTGTAAGAAGCGCTTCTCCCCTCTCCGGTCCCCTGCCGGGGCGCCGGAGAGGGTCCCCCGGATCCCCGCGGAATCCGAATCCAAATCAACAATTTAATTTACTGAATTATATGGAGGTATTACTATGAATTTCCCCAAGGAACTGCAGTACGCCAAGTCTCATGAGTGGGTCAAGGAAGCCGACGGCGTCGCCGAGATCGGCATCTCCGAGTTTGCACAGGATCAGCTGGGCGACGTCGTGTTCGTCAACCTGCCCCAGGAAGGCGACGAAGTCGTTGCCGGCGAAGCCTTCGGCGACGTCGAGTCCGTCAAGGCCGTTTCCGACCTGCAGAGCCCGGTGAGCGGCATCGTCTGCGAAGTCAACGAGGCCCTTCTGGACGCCCCCGAGACCCTGAACTCCGATCCCTACGGCGCTTGGATCATCCGCGTCAAGGACGTCACCGACCGTGAAGAACTGATGGACGCCGAAGCGTACGAAGCTTTCTGCGCTGAGGAGGGCTAATCCGAATGGGCAGTTACGTTCCTGCAACCGCCGCTGAGCGGCGGGAAATGCTGGACGCCATCGGCATGAAGTCTGAAAAAGAGCTCTATGCCGACGTACCCGCCTCGATGATGCTCGACCATCCGCTGAACATTCCGTCCGGCAAGTCCGAGCTCGAGGTCCGGAATGAGATGACCAAGCTGGCCGCCGAGAACAAGGTCTATGACACGGTTCTGCGCGGCGCCGGCGCCTACGATCACTATATTCCGAGCATTGTCAAGTATATCCCGGCGAAGGAAGAATTTCTCACCGCCTATACTCCCTACCAGGCTGAGCTGAGCCAGGGCATCCTGCAGTCCATCTTTGAGTATCAGACCATGATCTGCCAGCTCACCGGCATGGACGTTTCCAACGCCTCCGTCTACGACGGCGCCACCGCCGCCGCGGAAGCAGCTGCCATGTGCCGCGACCGCAAGCGCACCGTGACCCTGATCTCCGCCGCGGCTCACCCCGACATGATCAACACGGTCCGCACCTACTGCTACGGCACCAACCACGAGCTGCGCGTCGTGCCCGCCAAGAACGGCGTGACCGACGTCGACGCGCTCAAGGAAATGCTGACCGACGACGTCGCCTCCTTCATCCTCCAGAGCCCGAACTTCTTCGGCCAGATCGAGGATGCGAAGGCGATCGGTGAAACGGTCCACGCAGCCAAGGCGCAGTTCATCTTCTCCTTCAACCCGATCTCTCTCGCGGTTTTGAACACCCCGAAAGAAGTCGGCGCGGACATCGCGGTCGGCGAAGGCCAGCCGCTCGGTCTGCCGATGGCATGGGGCGGCCCGTACCTGGGCATCATGACCGCAACCAACCGGATGATGCGCAAGCTCCCCGGCCGTATCGTCGGCCAGACGACCGATCACGACGGCAACCTTGCCTACGTCCTGTCCCTGCAGGCCAGAGAGCAGCACATCCGCCGCGAGAAGGCCAGCTCCAACATCTGCTCCAACGAAGCCCTCTGCGCCCTGACCGCCGGCCTGTATCTGGCCACTGTCGGTCCCGACGGCCTGAAGGAAGTCGCCAAGCAGTGCATGGCCAAGGCCCATTATCTGTGCATGGCCCTGTGCGAGATCCCCGGCGTGGAGCTCAAGTACAACGGCCCGTTCTTCCATGAGTTCGTGACTGTGATGCCGAAGCGGGACGAAGTCCTCGCCAAGCTCGACGAAGCCGGCATCCTCGGCGGTCTCGAAGTCGAAGACGGCATTCTGTGGTGCGCCACGGAAAAGGTAACCAGAGAACAGCTCGACCGCGCGGTCGCGATCGTAAAGGAGGTGCTGGCATGAAGCTGATATTCGAGAAGAGCGTCCACGGACGCAAGAGCGATCTTCTGCCCGCCTGCGACGTGCCGGAGGTCGAGATTGACGCCAAATTCGCGCGTCAGGAGCCTCTGCCCCTGCCCGAGCTCTGCGAGACCGACATCTCCCGCCACTACACCCAGCTCTGCCAGCGTGTGCACGGCGTCAACTGCGGCTTCTATCCGCTGGGCTCCTGCACGATGAAGTACAACCCCCGCATCAACGAGGAAATGGCCGCTCTGCCCGGCTTCACCTCCATCCATCCGCTGGCTCCCGCCGCGTCCGTCAAGGGCTGCCGCGAAGTGCTCGACACCGCGAAGCAGTACCTCTGCGAGATCGCCGGCATGGACGACATGACCTTCCAGCCTGCAGCCGGCGCCCACGGTGAGTTCACCGGCGTCATGCTGATCAAGCAGTATCACCGCGCCCGCGGCGATCTGGCCCGCACGAAGATCATCGTCCCCGACTCCGCCCACGGCACCAACCCTGCGACGGCTGCCATGTGCGGCTTCGAGGTCGTGAACATTGACTCCGCCCCCGATGGCTGTGTCGACCTGGAAGCCCTCAAGGCTGTCCTCGGCCCCGACGTCGCCGGCCTGATGCTCACCAACCCGAACACCGTCGGCATTTTCGACGAGAACATTCTCGAGATCACCCGTCTGGTCCACGAGGCAGGCGGCCTGTGCTACTATGACGGCGCGAACCTGAACGCTGTCATGGGCATCGTCCGCCCGGGCGACATGGGCTTCGACTGCATCCACATGAATCTGCACAAGACCTTCTCCACCCCGCACGGCGGCGGCGGCCCCGGCGCCGGCGCAGTCGGCTGCAAGGACTTCCTCAAGGAGTTCCTGCCCCGCTCCGTGATGATGGAAGGCGAAGGCCGGATCCAGGTCCGGATGTTCGAGGGCAACTTCCTGGTCGTCGTCCGCGCCCTGGCCTACCTCAAGACCCTGGGCAAGGAAGGCGTTCCCGAAGCCGCGACCAACGCCGTGCTCAACGCCAACTACCTGATGCGGAAGATCCAGGGCACCTTCGAGCCCGCCTTCGACCGCACCTGCATGCATGAGTTCGTCCTCGACCTCAGCGAGTTCAAGAAGGAGACCGGCGTCTCCGCTCTGGATGTTGCCAAGTCCCTGATCGACCGCGGCATGCATCCGCCCACAATGTACTTCCCGCTGATCGTCCACGAAGCCCTGATGCTCGAGCCCACCGAGACGGAGAGCAAGGAGACCCTCGACGAGGCCGCGCAGATCTTCCGCGATCTGTTCGAACTGGCTCACAAGGATCCTGCCTACATGCAGGCAGCTCCCCATCATGCGCAGATCGGCCGTCCCGACGAGGTCAAAGCTGCCCGCAGCCCGATCCTCCGCTGGGAGCAGGCATGATCCAGCGGCTGCTGGTCTGTCGGAGCCGGGGGACCGACCCCTATGAGAACCTCGCCCTGGAGGAAGCCCTGCTTCACCGCGTCGAGGCTGGGGAGCTGATCCTCTATCTCTGGCAGAACGAACGCACCGTGGTCATCGGCAAAAACCAGAATCCCTGGAAAGAATGCAGAACCGCCCTCCTCGCGGAGGAGGGCGGTCACCTGGCCCGCCGCCTCTCCGGCGGCGGCGCTGTTTTTCATGACTGCGGAAATCTGAATTTCACCTTTCTCGTCCGCGAGACGGATTACGACGTCTCCCGCCAGCTCTCGGTCATCGAGACCGCCTGCCGGTCGCTGGGCATCCCCGTCGAGCGCTCCGGCCGGAACGATCTGCTGGCCGACGGCCGCAAATTCTCCGGCAA